>NZ_DATCVJ010001033.1:0-17297 GCF_036566945.1 Chitinophaga sp.
CCACCGCCACGCACCTGTATATCAATACCACTTTGCTGACGATCCTTGGTAGTACCGCTATATCCTGTGGCCAGTGTTAACCCTGGTATGCTTCCTTCCAGCAGCCCGGTCAGCGACTGACTACCTCTTCTTTCAATTTCCTGCGTGGTGATCCGGGAATAAGCACCGGTGGTGTTTTTCCTGGCCAGCGACTGATAACCGGTAGAAATCACTACTTCCGGAATATCGTGCAGCGATGGCTTCAACGTTACGTTGACCATCGTTTTATCACCCGCTTCTACTTCACTGCTGGCATACCCCACACAACTGATGCTTAATTGCGCCTGATTGGTTTTTAGCTTCAGTGAGAAATAACCTTTATCATCGGTGATGGCCGCATTATTACTACCCTGCTCGCGAATGGTAACACCGGCATTATACACAATGGCATCGCCATCATACAAACCCACCCGCCCACGGATGCTTCGCTCCGTTTGCGCAGGCGTAGTAGCTTCTGTACGCTGCAGGCTCACGCTGATCATATTGTCATTTCTGCGGAAAGCATAATGATATTTTTCTGTCAGGTACTGCAACACTTCCTCCAATGATTTCTCACCGGCAGGAATGCTAATCAAATCGTTTTCCCTGATAGCGGAACCCGCATAGAAAAAACGAACTTTATACAGTCCGGATAAACTCCAGAATGCTTTTTCCGCAGGCACTTTATCCAAAGTCACTGCTTTTTTCACCTGTGCCACCGCGGGCGACAGCGCCAGGGAAAGTACTAACACCATCATCACAAAAAAGGCATGGGAATGTCTACTCGTTATCCTCTCGGATAACCGGCAAAAACGTAAATACATAATCCTACAAATGGTTTTGGTTGATTACCTGATGATTACACTGGTCGAATCTGAAAACTGATATTGTTTGTTTAAAGTAAAGCACAGTACTTCCAGTACTGCTGGCAATGCGTCATTCTTAAACCGTCCTGAAAAAACTTCCTTTTGCAATGTTGTATCTGCTATTTGAATATGAATATTATAACAAGCCTGTAGTTGTAATATCACTTCCGATACCGGCGTGTGATCAAATACAATTTCCTGTGCCTTCCATGCATTCAATGCGGCCGGCGTAAAAGTTTGTGTCCCCTTCGGACGGCTGCTGGCGGCGTCTATCAGCAAACTTTGAGCGGGTAGCAGGTTGGCAATCAGGGTACGTGTTCCCCGGCTGTTTTTTTCCACCATCACTTTTCCTTCTTCCAGCATTACCTGTAATTTTCCGTTGGCAGATGTCATCCGGAATGCCGTCCCCAGCGCAGTAACAATATACTCCGCCCCTTTCACATTAAATGGACGCATCGGATCACGGTATACTTTAAAATAAGCCGTACCGTTCAATGCCATACTACGGGCCGTTTTACCAAAGGTATTCTCCAGTTGTAAACTGGCCCCGCTTTCCAGCAGTACATAACTACTATCCGGTAGCAGCACGCCCTGTATAGCTTTACCGGTATTGCGATAGAGCAATTGCAATGGTCGCACGGCGGTGACAATACGCGGCGGTGTAGCCGGTGCAGTACGCAGGTACCAAACACCTGCAAAAATCAGGACCATAGCGGCAGCAGCAGCGGTATAATACCAGTGCAGGCGGCGTACCGGTGCGGTGGAATGCAGCAACCACTCGTCCATTTTAGCCATGGCAGCCGGTTTCTCCTTTTCTGCCTGCAATAACCAGCCGGCAGCTTTCACCATCTCCATGGCCTCGCGGATCAGGGTAGCCTGTTCCGGATGCGCCTGCAGCCAGCTATTCCAATAGCGTACATCGTTTTCATCGGTATGAAAACAATAATTAATAAAAGAGGGATCTCCTATTAACTTTTCTATCGAAATATCGTCCATGCAGTCGTCCTTTTTTTATACAGAGGGAAAAGTGGTAAGCATTTACCACAGAAATAAAATATTTTTTTTGCCCACTTCCGTACGAAGTTGTGCAATGGCCCTATGGGTAAGGTTATACACGGTACGGAGACTGGTATTTTTAACGTCCGCAATTTGCTGTAAAGACATATTCTGAAGAAAACGCAGCTCAATGACTTCCCTTTGGGCAGGGGTGAGCGTTTGTAAAGCCTGTTGGATGCGGTGAAACTGTGCGGTGAAAATATCGACGTCATCACCGGTATCGGCGGACAAATCGATCATGTCCGTAATGTCTGTTAATTTCTTTTGCCGCCCCCATTGTTCAATTAAACGGCGTTTAAAAGCGGTGAGCAGGTAAGCCGATACGTTGATATCGCGCGATAAATTTTCTCTCTTCTCCCAGATGTAAATAAAAAAATCATGCAGATGATCCTTGACGAAAGCAGTTTCCCCATCGAGCCATTTACATCCCCATACAAACATGCGTGAATAATATGTATCATATAATTCACGAAATGCAGCTTGTTCCCCGGCACAAAATTTTATCCAGATATCTCTTTCATCAGGCATATCATATCCCCCAGCAGGCTCGTCATTCCAGTTTTGGTGGACATAAAGATATTAAATAAAAAATTTCCTGCCCGGTGATTTTTTTTCCTCCCCGGATAATTTTTCACAGAAAAAATCTTTCTAATATATAAAAAGGTGCAGGGTATATACCCTGCACCTTATAGGATTGGAATAGGTAGTATCTATAATTTTTCTTTCTTCCTGATTTCTGCAAACAATGCCTTAAAAGCGTCTACATTATCCTGCGTGCCTTTACGTACACCTTTACGATTATAATAACCGTCAATGAATTCCCTTGTATTGACCCACATGGTTTCAAATACACCAGGCATACGTTCTGCCAGGGTGCGCGAGAAATCGGCCCTCAGCCCATTTTTGCGGGCGGCATATACCTGCTCCAGCTGTGCCAGCGCCACTTCCGTCTTGGCACAGGCCGATGGCAGTACCTGGAATCCTTTGATGGCAAAATAACCCGGCGTAGGCGGCGCGTCTTCATACTTCCAGTCGCAGATCATAATATCTTTCGGAATCATATCTATGGCCCTGGCGGTATTATTCATACTGGCCTGCCAGGCCAGCAGGTTTGTTTCTTTCCCATCTATCAGGCGATCGCTCCACATCCACATCTGGCATTTTTTTTCTTTGAGATGCTGATGCAAGGCCGTTACATAACCCGCAAACAGTTCCGCCGGATCTTTGCCACCACAACGTGGACATTTGTTATACCCGATAATCCAGGCTTCGTCCAGTCCCACGTGGAAGGCATCGGCCCCGCATACGTCTATCAGTTCATCCATCAAAGGAAAAATGATCTTAAACAAATCCGGGTGCAGCGGACAAAGACATTTACTGTAAAAGTCAAACATGCCCCCGTCTTTCCACGGCACCGGCGGATTATAGTCCGGCGATTCATCCAGCTGCGGATACTTCTTCAACAGTGGGCCTATTTCCGTTTGCTCCGATTGATGCGCCAGCAGGTTCATGGTCGGAATAAAGCGGATCCCCGCATCTTTGCAGGCTTTCACGATCTGTTTTAAATCTGTTTCCGAAATGGAATTGCGTTCCGCCACTTCCGGGTCAGATTTAAACTGATATACATATTCAATCCGCAGTGCCAGCGTATTCACGCCTTCTGCCACCAATGCTTCTTTGATAAAGCGGCACAGCAACGGCACATCCTGAGCCGCCGGTACGCTGAGCAGCAGCCCTTTTACGCGGAGTACGTTCCATTTAAACGGGGCCGGTTGCTGGCACATTGCCCACAACGGCAGCCATAACAGGCAGCCAAACGACCAGAGATATTTGAATGTTTTCATCATTATTCAGCAATTACTTTCCTGATACGGTTATTATTTCTGTCCAGCACATATACCACCCCATTTTTGTCGACGGCCACACCGGTAGGTGCACTAAACATTGCTGCCGCGCCGGCGCCATCTGCAAATCCTGCGTTGCTGCCACCAATATAAGTCGTCACATTCCAGGTGTTAGCGGTGATCTTACGGATACATTGATTACTGTTCACCACCGAACCATCTGCTGTACCATTGCCGGCTACAAACAAATTGTTGGCCGCATCCACCGCAATCGCCCAGGGATAGTCAAACCGGGCAGCCGTACCAATTCCGTTAACCAAACCAGTTTGGTTAGCAGTGCCACCAATAACAGTAGGTTCCCAGGTGTTTGCTGCAAACTTTTTAATCACGGAACTACCATTCTCCGTTACATATAAATTGCCTTTATCATCCACAGCCACATCTGCCGGATAAGAGAGGTTTTTGATAATTTCTGTGGCATCGCCTCCGGGCGTTACCTGGAAAATGCTGCCCGCAGCGCGGGCATTGGCGTAGTACATGGTATTATTTCGTTTATCAATACCAAGGCCCCAGGCTTCTCCCCACGCAATCAATGAGGTGGTACCATCCGGGGTAACTTTGCGGATGGTCCAGTCGGCCGGATCGGCCACAATGACGTTGCCGGCGTTATCGGTCACAATATCCAGTGGCAGCGAGAACTGCGCTGTGCTGCCTTTCCCTTCTGCATAACCGCCATTCCCATTACCTGCCAGTGTAGACACAGTTCCATCCGGCGTTATTTTACGCACGCGCCGGTTGTCGGCATCAGCTACATAGATGTTGCCATCAGTATCGATATCCATACCGCATCTTTTACCAAAATTAAAGGAGGAAAAAATGCCTTTACCATCGGAGAAACCCGCTGCACCATTGCCTGCGAGCGTACTTACTTTGTAAGAAGAGATATATCCGAAATCTTTAGTAGTGGTAGTTGTTTTTCCGTTGATGGTCACCGCGATTTTACCAGTCCCTGCTTTTTCCGGTATCACCACCAGGATATGATCGCTGATAACGCCTTCTACCAAAGCTTTTACACCATTCACGGTCACGCTTACACCCGTAGTATCCGTACTGAAATTACTTCCGTAAATTAATACTTCGGTACCTGCCGCACCTGATTCAGGCGTAAATTTATCTACGACAATCGGCGCATTATTGTCGTGTACAAAGCCCTCGTCTTTTTTACAGGCAGCAGCTGTACATAACAGCATCACTATCTGCAAACGATATAATATAGTTTTCATCTGTTATTTTTTTTTAGTGAGACGCTTACGTTTTACCAACCTGGGTTTTGTGTAAAGCCAGGGTTCTGGCTGGCTACCTTATCCATTTCACTTTGTGGAATGGGCAACCAATAACTTTTGGCGGCATCAAATACCCTTTTTTCAATCACCGGATAAGTATACGACACGTTGCCGGTACCGGAAACGGCTACCCCATGCACCTCTTTGTTATCTACCTGTTCTGCTATTTTCCAGCGACGTACATCCCAGAAACGATGTGCTTCCAATGCCAGTTCTATTCTCCGTTCATGGCGGATTTTTGCACGCAGGGAAGTCTGGTCGCCCCCACTGATGCCTGGCATGCCTGCCCTCCCACGAATGGCATTCAGCGCATTGTATACATCTGCATCAGGACCCGTTGCTTCATTCTGCGCCTCTGCATAGTTGAGATATAGCTCTGCAGTTCTGATCAGCACCCACTTACGATCACTCCCACCGGAGCCGGAGAATAAGTCGACCGAAGGCAGGAGATATTTGCGTGGCCAGTAGTTGGTCGCAATCTGTCCGGAGCGCGGTGCATCGGCGCCATTAGGGTCCAGTACTTTCCCTTTCCAGCTGGCGCCGGGATAAAGGATGGTAGCATAAAAACGCGGATCTCTGCCATCATAAGGCTTTTGCGCGCTATAACCAGAAGCCGGATCGGTGATCGGCAAACCGGTGCTTTTCATTTCATAATCATCTACCAACTCCTGTAAAGGTGTAACGTTCCCATATCCGTTGGCACTACGGGGATTCATTTCCCGGTCTATACCACCATCACCAAAAGCACCGGGAGCGCCCCGACTCCAGATCACTTCTCTGTTGAAATACTGCGTAAAAATATCGCTGTAGTTATCGTACAACGTATAGCCGTTACTGACAGCCGTATCCAACGCTGCTCTGCAGGCTACTGCGGCTTCCTGCCAACGGCTGGTTTCATTGCCCGGGTTGAATAAGGGACTGGCATAAAATAAACGTACCCGTCCTTCCAGCGCCATGGCAATCATTTTGGAAGCACGTCCCCAGTTAGAAGGACGATCGTTATAGGTGACCGGCAACAATTCACCGGCTTCTTTTAAATCACTCAAGATACTGGCAGTAACTTCCGCAATGCTGTTGCGCTTAAAGTAAATGCCAGCCGGATCATCAAAGGGATTCTTTTCATCCAGCAACAAAGGCACACCACCCCAGGTACGCATCAGTTCAAAGTAATAGAATCCACGCAATAACAACACTTCTCCACGCAGGCGGTTGCGGCGTTGCGGATAGTTTGGATCAACGGGTATCAAATCATAATTCGCCAGGAATTTATTACAGGCACGGATTCTCCCGTAGTAACCGGTCCACAGATCGGACATCGGAAAATTAGCCGGACTCATAGACCCGGTATTAAAATTGCCCGCATCCGGATAAGAGGCAGAGTTATCACTTGCCTGGTTGGTTTCATCAGTAGCACTCCCCAAACCCCAGCCAGAACTGGGCAAAAACATATTAGGCAAACTCTGATAAATGTTATTTACGAAGCCCTCCGCATTTTCAATATTTGAAAATACTTCCTTTTCGGTGATCAGGTCACTGGGCTTTCTATCGAGATAATTTTTACTGCAGGCGGTTACACACATGATCAGTATTGCCGCCATCCCTGTTTTTATTAAAGCATTTTTCATCATTATAATTTATCACCCGTGATTAAAGATTGATGGTAATACCAGCGTTAAATACCCGCATAATCGGATAAGGCTGCCAGCCCCAGCGTCCGCCAGTGTTGGATTCCGGATCTATACCCAGGTCTTTTACATTATCCCAGCTAATCAGGTTCATGCCATTTACATAAATGCGGGCGCTCTTTATCTTCACTCTTTTCAACAAATGAGCAGGCAGGCGATAGCCTATTTCTGCATTCTTTAATTTGACGTAATCTGTTTTCCGGATCCAGTAAGAAGAGGCGATAAAGTTGTTGGACATATTACTCTCCGATAAATGCAGGGCCGGGAAAGTGGCATTGGCAGCATTTTCCGGCGTCCATCTGCCCTCATGCAACGGGCGATAGCTTTCTCTGTAGTTAGCAGTCAGCTGAGAAGAATAAATCTGACGACCACCGCCTGCTCCCTGGAATAAAATACTCACATCGATCCCTTTATAGTCTACCCCGAAGGTGGCGCCAAAGTAATTGGTAGGCACATTCAGCATAGGCAGCATTACCCTGTCTGCCTCATCTATTTTATAATCCCCGTTCACATCTTTGTATTTCACGTCACCCGGTATCAGCGGAGCAAATGTTTGTTTAGGGCTTTTATTGATTTCATCCTGGCTTTGGAATAATCCTTCGGCCACATAGCCCAGATCATAGCCAATGGGATTTCCTACCTTACTCTGGTAAGGATAGGCGAGCTTAGGCTCATCCTGTTCAAGGATTTTATTTTTTACATACTGGTAATTTATTTTTGCAAACACACCTACCGGCCCCACATTGGTATTCATATTCAGTTCCGCTTCTATACCGCGATTCTGAATGCGGCCCATATTCCTGTTCAGCGAAGCGGTAATACCCATATATCCGGGAATAGTACCCGCAGCTACGAGGATGTCTTTACGCAGCTCATTAAACAGGTCAACAGAAAACTTCAGCTTATCTTTCAAAAAACCTGTTTCTATACCCAGGTTTGTTTTAGCTGCTTTTTCCCAGGTGATAGCCGTATTACCCACCCTGTTTTCATAATATCCACTGGTACCGGAAGCTACACTTCCAAAGGTAAATCCGCCACCACGGGCATAATCAGACAAATACAGCCAACGTCCATCCCCTACCTGATCGTTACCCACATAACCATGAGAGAAACGCATTTTCAGGAAGCTGAATAACGATTGATCTTTCATGAAGTTTTCATTCGTCAGCACCCAGGCCGCAGACAAAGCCGGGAAAAATCCATAGCGGTTACCCGGAGGAAAATTTTCAGATCCATTATAGCCGGCATTGAATTCGAGATAATATTTCGTAGCATAATTGTAAGCTACGCGACCTACAAAGCCTTCGTATACCCGGGGCAGATTGCCCGACTGAGAGCGGTAGTTACGGTTGAAGAGGAACAAACCACTCAGGGCATGTTTCCCGAAATCCCGGTCATACATCAGTTTCAGGTCGTAGTAGTAATACCTTTCTCCACTGGAAGCACCGGAACGTTGTAAACTGCTGGCCTTACGGTGTTGGGTATACGTTCCTTCTCCGCCGGGAACAGATGTATAACGATAGGAATCAAATTCCTGATCCAGTGCGAAGTTGATATCCCCGTAGTTTTCAAAAGTAAAGAGTCCCTTTACTTTCAGACCCGGCGTAATGAAATCCAGTTTACGGGTCAGCGCTACGCTACCATTGGTACTATGCCAGTATGCATCCAGGTAACCATTCCGGGTAAGCAGGCCATATGGATTATAGAAATCTTCCCGCATGGTACCGGAAGCAATGCTGCCATTGGGATTCAGCCGGGGTGTAAGCCGGTTGGTCATCTGCGAAAGCACCACGAAGAAAAATTCATTGTTCCCCCTGTCGCCGGAAGGCGTCGTTCTGTTTTCCAGCCGCGACGCCAGATCCACCTGCAGGTCTGTATTTTTATCGAGCGTAATATCTACGTTAGATCGGAAGTTAAAACGATCGTATTTATATTTGACGCCATAAACATTTTCATTTGCACGGTTGTAGATAGGCTCCTGGCGCAGGTATGAGCCGGACACAAAATATTTCACAAATTTAGAACCCCCACCTATATTAATATTCACAGTTTTCTGCGGAGAGTTTTTCCGGATCATTTCATGATACCAGTCTGTGTTGGGATAATCGTAGGGCTTCAATCCTGTTTTATAGTATTCCAGCTCCTGATCGGTAAATACCGGCGCCAGACCATCATTTTTAGCGGCTTCATTTTCCAGCACACCCGACTCATAGGAAGAGAGAAAGCGGGGGAAATTAGTGGGCTGCTGCAATGCATACTGCATGTTTACCTGGATATTGGGAGGACCATCTTTACCACGTTTGGTGGTGACCAGCACAATACCATTGGCGCCCTGAATACCGTATAATGCCGTAGAAGAAGCATCTTTCAGGATAGACACGGATTCTATTTCGTTGGGGTCCAGCTGACCAATGTTAGCGTCTCCGCGGGGTAAACCATCAATCACCACGAGCGGATTGGTAGCACCAGTGGTGCTGATACCACGGATGAACAGCTGCGCATCATCGCTACCGGGCCTGCCGGAATGTTGTGCGGTGATCAGGCCGGGGAGTCGCCCTGCCAGGGCGTTGGACAAATTGGCCACCGGGCTTTGTTTGAGTTCTTTGGTTTGTATACTGGATACCGCGCCGGTAATACTCTGGCGGGTTTGCTTTTGTCCGTAACCGAGTACTACTACTTCATTCAATCCGGATTCGGAAGGTTTGAGTTTGATGACCGGCAGCTGTGTATTGCCTTTCACCGGTACTTCCTTCGACTCATATCCCAGGTAGGAAATGATTAGGATACCGTTTTCCGGCACCGTGATCTTAAAGTTACCATCTACATCAGTGGCGGTTCCTTTGCTGGTACCTTTCAACTGAATAGTGACGCCGGGCAGCTCCTGCCCATTTTCCGACAATACCTTACCCGTTACCGTTATATCGGCCACACTTTCAGAAATGGCTACCAGTCCACCTTCCAGCATTTGGTAGCGAAAGTTTTTGGACAGCACCCTGTCCAGGATCTCCGGCAGCGTTGCCTCTTTGAAATTGACATCCACCTTTTCATCTTTCGGAAAGGTTTTGTAGTTGTACAGGAAGCGATATTCGCTTTTGGTTTCCACCCACTCCAGCAGCTTATGCAGGGCGATCTGCCGGCTGTTAAGCGAAAACCGGCTTTGTGAATGCACATCAGCGCGTACCTGTAGCATGAAAACAGTAATCAGGATGAGGCAAAGCTTCATACACAAGAATATTTTTCTCACTAAATAGTTGGAAAGGGCTGTTTTTAAACACAGCGTTTTTTTCATACATTTGAATTGAACGTTAGACATTTGAAACAATGAAAATCCCGCACGGACTACTTGTTTCGTTCCATGTTTGACATTTGAAGGGAGGTGTGGCGACACTTCCCTTTTTCTTTTGGCGGAAGAAGTGTGGTTATACAGGTTCCGGTGGAACCGGGACAAAATTTTTCATCGTGTTACTGTTTTTATGATCTGGTTGACTAATGATGTATGTAAATGGTATCTCCCTTTACAGTATAATTGAAATCGGCTGTTATCTGCAATGCTGTTAGCGCTTCTGTGATGGTTTCCTTTTTAAACGTTCCTTTAAATTTATAATCGGCCGGGAAAGTATCTGTTAAAATAATTTTGCGGTTGTACCAACGGCTCATCAGTCGCACCAGTTCCGGGAATGATTTATCCTTAAACTCCAGCCGGTCGTCCATCCACAGCAGCTCACTTACCTTCTGGCTGCTGACATTAGGCACTACTTTTTCCACGATGAGCAGTACATCCCCCCAGTCTACAATACGGCCGTTGACCACCATTTCATTGGTCACACGGGTTTTCTTTTTAAGAATGGCTTTTTCACCCGGTTCCAGCACCAGGCTGTTACCATTACGGCTAACGGCTACACGCCCCTCTACCAGCGTGGTTTCTATGCTTCCATCTCCCTCATATGCTTTTACATTAAACCGGGTACCCAGTACCTGTACATTCAGATCGGTGGTGTGGATGACAAACGGATGCTGGTCTTTTTTAGCCACTGCAAAAAAGGCTTCTCCTTCCAGGTATACTTCCCGTTGACCGCTGCCGATGTTGGCGGGATAGGTCAGGTGGCTGCTTACGTTGAGCCATACCTGGGTGCCATCTTCCAGCAATACTTTTTTCCGGATGCCTTCTTTGGTATCCAGCGCCAGTTGCCGGTCTGCCCGGGGCAGCAACATCCATATGCCGGCGCCTGCTACCAGCAGCACTACGGCTGCCGCTATCTGCCACCAACGTTGTTTTATGTGGCGTACCACCGCTACCTGCGGTTCCTGCCATTCGCCTTCTTTTTTTAAACGGTCGGTGATATGCTGATACATTTGCAGCAGATCCGGCTCTGTATGGCCACTGTCCGGCATTTGAACAGACCTGTATTTTTCATACCATGATTCCAGGGCCGTCCGTTCGTCTTCCGTACAATTGCCCTGCAGGTATTTTTCCAATAGCCCTATCAGTTGTTGATCACTCATTATTTTGGTTGTCTGTATATATAGACACAGCACTTTATCCCTACCCTACCCCTGCTCCCGAATTTATTTTTTTAGGCGTTGTTTATGGGAACCCCCTATTTTTTTATATCTTATGCTCTTTATGGCAGCCGGACACCTAACGATACCGGCATAAGTGGTAAGAATGACGGAGTATATTGCACTACAGGATGAAGCATTACTGGCATTACTGGCGAACAATGACAACAGGGCCTTTGAAACCTTGTACCAGCGCCATGCGGCAGCACTGTATGCACATGCTTACAAAAAATTTCCGGTGCCTCACCTGCTGGAAGACATGCTGCAGGACATTTTCATCACCCTCTATAAAAAACGTGCAGCACTCACAGAAATAAAAAATCTCAGCGCCTACCTTCACGGTGCCCTGCGCAACCGGATACTCAATGAACTCAGGAATTCGCTGCTGCATCAGCAACATCATCAACATCTCCCTATAGAAAAAATAGCAGAAACAGCCAACACCTACGACTATAAGCTGCTGGAAAAAAGATTTGCCGCCGCACTGGATAAATTAACAGAACGCAGCCGGGAAGTATTTCTGCTCAGCCGCCGCGATCACCTGTCCAATAAAGAAATTGCACAGCGTTTAGGCATTTCCGTGAAAGCCGTGGAGAAGCATATGGGCAAGTCGTTACAGGTAATGCGCCAGGAGTTCAAAGACTATGGTTTGCTGCTGGCGATCTCCGTTATTTTGTATCAGTAAAAAAGGGCTGGCTACGTATAGCCAACCCCGTATTTTATTTATCGCCGTAACTTAGGCGCATTCAACAGCAACATCGACAACAACATCAGTGCTACGCCCGCCCATTGCCAGCCATTCACCGGCTCCTGCAATAGTATATGCGAGCAGATAATAGCGACCGGTAATTCTGCTGTCATAATCACTGCGCTGATACCTGCACCGACCTTTGGAATTCCTTTCGCAAATAACAACGGCGGAATGATGGTGCCAAACAATCCAAGAAACAATGCCCACTTCAACAACCCCAAATCGAAATGTGTACTGGCGATCAGTGGTGCTATATTCACCAGCAGAATGCCCATAGTGGATCCTGTCATCATCACCGCACTTTTCTGTAGCGGATGCAATTGTTTGCCTACCCGGCTGTTGGCAATCACATAAATGGCATACAAAAAAGCAGCAGCACCCGCAAATAACAATCCTTTGAATGACACCGGCGCCAAACCTCCGGTAGCCAACCCACTGCCCAGCCAGGTGCCTGTAAGGATCAATGCGGTAGTGATGAGCTGTAGTAATGAAGGCCTTTTACCAAACAAACACCACTCCAGCAACAACCCTATCCAGGTAAACTGCATCAGGATCACGATGGCTACAGAAGCAGGAATGTACGCCACTGATACATAATACACGAAGCTGGTGAATCCGATACTCGCACCGGTCAATAGCAGCCAGCCCCATTCCCGGGCTGTCATCGCTGTTCTATTTTTGCGATACATCCAAAGCAGCATCCACAACACCAACATGCCGGTGAGCGCCTGTGTCAAAGAAATTTCAGCGGGGGTATACCCTTCGCGGTAAGCTAATTTTACAAAAGTAGAGAGTATACCGAAGCTGCACGCCCCGGCGAAAACCATTAATATATACCTGGTCATTATGTTCGTTTGTGTAGAAAAAGAAAAAAGGGACACGTAAACGCACGAAGAAATAACCAGGTCAACAGACTTAAACTGATATGAAATACCGGCTGGTTCCAGCAAGTGGAACAGCGGTTAAGCAGAAGAAACGCTGGTTATTTTGCGTACAAAACAACAACAGCAGGAGGAGGTGTACTGGAATAAATGCGGTGCATGTGAATGATAATTAGGGCTACAAGATAGAGAAAAAATTTAATGGCGTGTATACCGGATAAAAAAAACGCCACCGTTTTGCAACGATGGCGCATACAAATATCGGGCGATCTACCACCTATACTAAGATAACCACCTTCCCAATGGTTCTGCCACTCTCTATCTGCAAATGTGCCGCCTTCATTTCATCAAATGCGAATGTTTTGGACACGAGCGATTTCAATTTCCCGGCGGCTAAAAGAGCTGCCAGTTGCTGCATATCGGCACCGCTGGATTTTACCGCTACGGGGTATCCATGGCTACCTGCGGCCGCTGCTTTTTCCGTAACTGCTTCTTTGAGGCCGGAAGGCAGACTCACAATGGTACCGCCTTTTTTCAGGACCAGCAGCGAGCGGTCAATGTTATCGCCGCCCAGGGCATCCATCACAAAGTCAATATCTTTTGGATGTTCTTCCAGTTGTGTAGTCGTATAATCTATATGCTCATCCGCTCCCAGACCGAGTACTACGTCTTTGTTGGCCGCTGAAGAAGTCCCGATGACATATGCGCCCCCATGTTTGGCCAGTTGCACGGCATAATGTCCTACGCCACCAGCGGCGGCATGTACCAATACTTTTTGTCCGGGTAAAATGGGCGTGTAATACGTCATGCCCTGCCAGGCGGTGAGTGCGGCCAGCGTAGCCGCTGCGGCTTCTTCGTGCGAAATATTGGCGGGCTTTAATACCAGATCTGCTGCCGGAGCAGCTACATATTCTGCATACCCTTTGCCGGGGATCATCCCGAAGACTTCCTCACCGGCTTTAAATAAAGGAGAAGCAGAAGTGGTCACGATGCCTGAAATATCCCATCCCAATATTCGTGGATCCTCGTCTTTCAACGCGGCCCATCGCCCCTTACCAATGCGGGTTTTCACGTCTACCGGGTTAATACTGATAGCTTTTACTTTGATCAGTACTTCACCTGCGGCGATAGCAGGCAACGGCAATTCTACGATATGTAAATGATCCACGCTGCCGGGTTCTTTCAAAATGATTGCTTTCATCGTATGCAGATTTTAAAAGCAAATGTAAATCGGGCCGGCGGCCTTTATCTGTACATTTATACGAAAATTCAGGATAATTTAAAGGAAGGGGCGTGGATCGAAAACAACTTTCAGGGAACTCACCCTGCCTCCATCGAGATGGTACCAGGCGCAGCCAAAAATAGTTTTGCCTGCCATGGTCAGATTGTAAAACAAACATACGTCTTCCTGATCCGCAAACACCTTCTGCACCTCATATTTCAGCTTCATTTTTCTCATATCATCGAAGTAGGCAGTGGCGCCATCCCTCTTTCCCAGCACCCCTTCAAATGTCATATCGTCCTTTACAAAATGCGTGGCTGTATCGAAATCTTCTTCATTGATGGCCTGAATAAGGGAAAGTACCACTTTCGCATTACTGGCTACCTGGTTGAGCGTTTCCATAAAGAGCTATTTTTAATCATAACCGCGAAAAAATCATACCGCATTTTTACTGCCCAATTACCGTTATTCAGGGTACAAAATTCCGCAATGAGGGCATTCCGTGGCATATTCGGGGTTCATTTCCACAAAAAAGAGGGTGCATCCGCAGATGCCTCCCCCTTCTTCAAATCTACGACGGATGATCTTTTTATACGCTGGCAGTCTGTGTAGCCTTTCTTGCCGGCGCGACCGGGAATTGGATTTTTTACCGGTTACTTTTTTTTGAAATACTCCTATTTTTGCTGCTTAAACCGATGATTAATATTCCGCTTTAATGATCACCTCCCTCTTACCACGTCCTGTTACTAAATAACGTGTACCCGTTAACGTTACTCTATCTATGTGTTTTTTTCCTGCCGGGCAAAAACAGTTGCATTGGGCGATGACGTTGGCGGCATACTCCGTCAGCATGGTTCCATACAGTAATCGATGATAGGTATTAAATTGCTGCTGCGAAAGTAGGCGAAAGTTGAGCTAACCATTTTTCACATCGGGAATTTTTGGAGCGTTGAAATTTTCCGCATTGCGCCGGGAAATTATTTCGTGTATTTGTATACGTTAGAAAGATGAGAATGGCAGTCATCCTTCCTGCATCAGATGGACCAATGATACTTACCTGTAAATTTCTGGTGACATGTCACGCATCGATATAGCTGAAATCATTCGAAAAAAACGGAAAGGCAAGACGGGCGACATATATGCATTATTACTCATAAAGCGCAAGTGTTTATAACCGCCCTAAAAATGTGCGTTTCTTGTTAAAATCTTCACCCGATAACTTTAAACTTCTCGTAAAACATCTATGTTGTTAACAAAGAATTTACACTTGATAATCTGCATTCTTCTACCTTGAATGCAAATAAATAGGAAAACCTGCACCCCTTTTGAATTTGAAAACCTGGAAAACTATGAACATAACAAATCTATTACCCAGGACCAGCCAAAATGCTGAGGCAGTTGAAGCAACCGAACGGATTATAAAGATTGTCAATTCTCTGGCCATTGGCGCAAGTCTGCTTGCTTTTGTACTGGGCTGTTTACTATATTATATGACCGGTTATAAAAGCATCCTGTATCCGGCCATGGTGGAAAGCGCCCTGTTTCTGTCTATCCTATTGATCACCCGGCATAGCCGGCCTGAATACGGGCAGCAGTTCATGTTCTTTTTACACAGCTTATCTATCTGGTACTTTGGCATTGTGCTGGGGCCACCGGCGCAGATTTACCTGTTTGCCCCTTTCCTTGCTTTTTGCGTATTCCTCGTATTTCACAGGCCACTGGCGCAGGTAATCGTATTAACCAGCAGCGCAGGCATGTTGCTCCTCATAGAAATGAATTACCGGCAAGGGCTTATTACACCATTATTACTGGAGAAGGGAACCGAAGCAGCCCTGCGCTGGGTCGTGATTGCGGCCGCGACATTCTTAAACGGTACGGCCCTCTATTATTTTACACGGGAAAGCAGGTTTCAGAATAAGCAGCTGCAGTTATTGGTAAACCAACTTGACAAAACCAATCAGGCCATGCGAATATACGTACGGGAAACCACCCACGAAATCAGATCTCCGCTGAATGTAGTCAACAGTATTCTGCAAAACTACATTGAAACAGCGGACAGGGGGAAACGAACCGTCCAGGTGGGAATAGCTCACCTGGAAGCGGTTCATTTTGCCTGCCAGGATATGCAGCTGGTCATGAGCAATGCCCTTGGCTGGTCTAAAATTGAGGCAGGGAAAGATGAGATCAGCAAATCGCCGTTTCTGTTCACCGACTGGATGCTACAGCTCTGCGATACCTATGAATACCTCGCTAAAAGAAGATCTGTACATATTAATATTGCCTTTAGCGATAACCTGCCTGAATATATCCTGGCAGATAAATCAAAACTGCGGACCATCATCGTTAATCTGCTTAGCAACGCGATCAAGTTTACTACCTTCCGTTCTATCATTACGGTGAAAGCCGCGATGAAAAATAATCAACTTGTTTTTTCTGTTACCGACCAGGGAGCAGGCATTTCAGCAGAAAAAAAAGAGCACATCTTTGATCCGTATGTTAGTGAACTCGGACAACAAACAGAGTCCAGCGGCCTGGGACTCCCCATTGCCCGTCACATGGCACGCATGATGGGAGGCGATCTGTTCGTGAGTGACAACGCCGATGGCGGCGGTAGCATCTTTACCCTGCGTATGCCGGTAGAAACAATTCCTCCGCCCCCCACCGCAAACACCATTATTGACTATTCCCTCCTACGTGGTTTAAAAGTGTTGGTAGTAGATGACGATCATCTCAATCACCTCGCTTTCTCGCTCGCCCTCAAACGCATGGGCATAGAAGTAATCCTGGCTGATTCAGGACCACAAGGCATCACCAAGGCACGCCTCCACGAACCGGATGCGATTTTAATGGATATGATCATGCCGCATGTCAGCGGTATAGAAATGCTGGCACAATTTAAAGCCGACAGAACACTCCGGCAAATACCTTTCATCCTGGTATCTGGTAACTGTTACAGTGAAGTGCGGGAGGAAGTGATTGCCTCCGGCGCAGATGGCTTTTTAAGTAAACCTGTCAATATAGAACAGCTATACAATATCCTGAAAGAACTGATCGTGATGGCATAACCTTTA
>NZ_DATCVJ010001034.1:0-10439 GCF_036566945.1 Chitinophaga sp.
CAAATTCCTTGTTTACCTTAGCGCCGGTAGGCATATGTGGATAATTTACCCACATCAGTTTTACACGGCTCAGGTCTTTTTTAGCCAGGGCATCCAGATCGGGCAACCAGCTGTTTTCTTCCGTCAGGTCGTAATCCACTACAGTAGCGCCACTCAGGTTCACCGCAGAGCGGTAGGTAGGATAACCCGGGTTAGGGATCAATGCTTCATCTCCTTCCTGCAGGTAGGTCATGCAAATGTGCATAATGCCTTCCTTAGAACCTATCAGTGGCAACACTTCCGTATCCGGATGGAGGGTCACGTTGTAATAGCGCTGATACCATTCTGCCATGGCTTTACGCAGGGCAGGAATCCCTTTATAACCCTGGTAGTTATGAGTATTAGGTAACGCAGCATTTTCGTTTAATGCAGCCACCACAGAAGGATGAGGAGGCAAATCCGGGCTACCGATACCCAGGTTGATCACCCTGGTACCTGTTTGGTTCATTTCCTCTATTTCCCTGAGTTTTTTGGAGAAGTAGTATTCTTCTGTGCCTTGTAATCTTTTAGCAACCTGTATCTGCATAAAACTGATTAATGTGTTTTTCCTTTTTTATAAATACCCAGTACGGTCAGGTGTTCGGTGAGCGGCTCTATTTTAGACAATGCTTTTTCAAAGTGAGCGGCGTTATCGAATTCCATATCGGCGTGGAAGTAATAGTTCCATTCTTTTGCCGGGATAGGAAAGGATTGCAGTTTAGAGAGATTGATACCTGCTACTGCTATCTGGGTCAGCACTTTGGCCAGACTTCCTCTGTCGTGGCTCGTCTGAAAATATACCGAAGCTTTGTTGGCATCTTCCGGTGTAGCCATCGGTGTGCGGGATACAGCCAGGAAACGGGTATAGTTATTTTTATTGGTATGAATATTAGGCGCTATAATGTCCAGTTCAAAGATTTCTGCAGCAAGCTTACCAGCAATGGCTGCTGTACTTTTCAGTTTCTTTTGTCTTACATGTTTGGCGCTGAGGGCGGTATCTTCTGTTTCTACCAACTTGATATGCGGGTATTTTTCCAGAAAATCCATACACTGTAATAATGCCATCGGGTGAGAATGTACTTCCCGGAGGTCTTCCATTGTTTGCCCCGGCAATACCATCAGGTGCTGATTAATCTGCAGATATATTTCACCAGTAATATGCAGGCCTGAATTTTTGATGAGGCTATAGTTAGGTAAAATGCTGCCAGCAATAGAGTTCTCGATGGCCATCATACCGGCATCCACATCGGGTTGTTGTTTTGCTTTCCTAACCAGTTCCGCAAAAGAGGCACAGCACTCTATTTCGACATTTTTACCGAAATATCCCTGGGCAGCAACCTGGTGAAAACATCCTTCAAACCCCTGTATGGCAATTTTCATGTGTATGTGATTGATTTTATTTATTTATAGTTGCTACAGCAACTAGCTATTTAAAACAGAAAGGGTCCCTAAGTGGGACCCTTTTGCGTTGTACTTTATGTTGTAAGTATATTATTGCAAACGAGTCCCCTGCTTCTTCGCATAAAAGAAGTAAGAGAAGTAATAGAAAAAAGAATTGCCTAAAGCTGGCTGTAACATATACTTACTGTTTATTAATGTTATTAAAAAAGGCCTTCCGATTTACCGGAAGGCCCTTTTGTAGTATCTTTTATTTTACACAAACGACCTTCCTATTTCTGGTACCAGAAATAATAAAAGCCAAAAAATCCAAAAGTCGTTTGTTTCATGTGATTATTTGTAATCCTTTTGAGTGTAGGACAAAAATACGGCACGATTTTAATTATCCAAGGGGTATTATCAAAAAATATACTTTTTTTAATAATAATGGTCATTTATTGAATAACTTTCAAGAAATGAAGAATAGTAAAAGTACCAGGCATAAAAAAACCGTCCTGGCTATGCCAGAACGGTTATTTATAAAACCTAAAGTTGAATTAGTGTTTTGCAGCAGCTGAATCGATAGTTTTAGCAGCAGAATCAACAGTTGCTTTAGCAGCGTTAGCTACAGAATCAACAGTAGAAGTAGCAGCGTTAGCAGCTGAATCAATGGTAGAACTTGCAGCAGTAGCAGTAGAATCAGTAGCTTCAGTTTTTGCACCACCACCGCAAGCAACTGCGAAAATACCGAAAGACAGAGCCAGGAAACCGATTTTAATTACGTTCTTCATGTTACAATTATTTAAGTTGTTTTTTGAATGATTTAACCTTTATACCGGGATCACCCAAAAGGTAACCCAAACTTTTAAAAATATTTTTTTTCGGTACTTTGGGTTACCAAATGCCTAATAACTGTATTAAGAGTGAAGCAAAATCAAGACATAACAAGAGATAGGGAATTATTGCTGGGACTGGCAAAAGGCGAAGATAAATCATTGGAAATCATCTATTCAGAGAATTTCCCGGTGGTTTTAAGGATGATCCTTCAGCACAATGGTTCAGAAGATGACGCTAAAGATGTGTTCCAGGAGGCTATTATAGTCTTATATGAAAAAGTGCAAAACAATGATTTTACGCTCAGCAGCAGGCTCAAAACCTTCCTTTATTCGGTTTGCCGCCATCTGTGGCTAAAAAAAGTTCAACGTACTTACGGACTATATGCCTTAACTCCTGAGCTGGAAGAAGTGATTCCCGCTACAGAAGAACTGGAAGAACATTATGCCAGGGATCAGGAATTCAAGATCATGGAAGGGGCTATGAGCAATATAGGCCAACCCTGCCAAACCATCCTGGAAGATTATTACCTGCATAAGAAGTCGATGCAGGAAATAGCAGAGAAGTTCGGATATACCAACGCTGAAAACGCCAAGAACCAGAAATACAAGTGCCTGATGCGTTTGAAGAAGTTATTTTTTGAGCAGTACAACACACCAATATAAGAAGAAAGCAGCCATGAAAGAAGATATGATCTTATTACGTGAAATTGAGCGTTACCTGGAAGGGGAAATGAGCGAAGCCGAAAAAACTGCTTTCGATGAATCACGCCGCACTAACCCGCTGATTAACCGGCAAGTAGAAGAACATCAGTTGTTTCTGCAGCACCTGGGTAATTACGGCCAACGGCAAAACTTACAAGCCAAACTGGAAAAGATACATCAGCAGCTGGATATGCCTACCCTACGCAAACAGGCGCTGGAAGGTAACCAAACATCAAAAAGATTGTCTATCCGTCGCAGAACCATCACCAACCTGGCAGCTGCCGCCTGTATTGCACTGGTTACCTCTCTGTCTACCATTGCGGTAATACAGAATGTGGCCAGGAATAAATCCACTGCACAATATGAAGATGTAAGAAGGGTGCTGAATAATATTCAACGCTCCCAGAATGCACTCATCAATGATATGAACAGCAAGAGCAAGGCACCGTTAAACCCCGGCACCTATGGTGGTACTGGTTTCGCGGTATCCGGTAATGGTTACATAGTGACCAACTATCATGTAGTAGCCGGCGCCGACTCTGTATATGTTCAGAATAATAAAGGTGAAGCTTTTAAAGCCGTCAGCATATTTGAAGATATTTCCAGTGACCTGGCTGTATTAAAGATCGCTGACTCTACTTTTAAAAGTCAACCGCTGCCCTACGCTTTGAAACCACAGAGTGTAAGAATTGGTGAAGAAGTATTTACCATGGGCTTCCCCCGCGATGAAATTGTTTACGGCAAAGGATATATCAGTGCCAAAACGGGATTCAACGGCGACACTACGGCTTACCAGGTATCCATTCCGGTAAATCCGGGTAACAGCGGCGCTCCCCTGCTCGACAGCAAAGGCGATGTGGTAGGTATCGTTACCGGCAAACAAACTACCTCTGATGGTATTGCCTTTGCGGTAAAGTCAGCTCACCTCAAACATCTGCTGGATGAAATGCCGAAAGACAAACAAACCCGCAAGGATTGGAGTCACAAAAGCCGCCTGGAAGGTTTGAACAGGGTAGATCAGATTAAGAAACTCGAAGACTTTGTATATATGGTCAAGGTATATAATTGAAACAGCTATTAGCTTTTAGCTGTTAGCTGTTAGCCTTTAGCTTTTAGCAAAAAAAATGCAGCGGAGAGCATTATGTTCTCCGCTGCATTTTTGCTAAAGGCTAACAGCTAATAGCTAATAGCTAAACTGCTTAATGCTTGTTCGCCATCCACGCTTTGTACTTATCGGTGATCCAGTAGAGCAGATCATTGTTGGCGATGGTACGCATGGTATTATAGTCAGGATAATTATCCCGCATGAATAACTGAAGAGAGTCGCCGGTAAGGCCGGTTACTTTATTGACCAGAATGGGTGTAAAGCGGGAGTCGATGTACTTTTCTTTTTCCATCTGCTCATAATTCTTCTTAAACTGTCGTTTTTGTTTTTCTTTTTTTGAGAAGCGGGTGATAGGACTGAACACAATACCGGCGCCCTCTGGTGTGCTGCCACCAGCCAGTTGCTGGTTAGGCTTATCAAGAATATAACCGTATTGGGTGCGTCTCTCCATGGAATCTATCTGATAAGGCGTATACTGGGACGTAACTTCTACTCCTTTCAGGAACTTACCTGCTGAAATCATGGTCACGTTAATGGTTTGTGTACCATTGGCCTGGGTTACAATAATGGTATCTGGCAAATAACCCACAAAGGTGACAACAATGCGGTCATTACGGTTACCAAATATTTTATAATATCCACCCTGATCTGAGAGGGAACGTTTCCCTGTATTGAGATTACTGACAGTGGCATAGGGAAGCACCAGTTTATTGCTGTCTGAAATCATCCCGGTAACAGTCACCTGCGCGTTTACCAGGGAAGCAAATGCCATACTGAAAATACAGCCCAATGCTATGATGCGTAATAAAACCTTCATATAGAGTATAATAAATTTAACTGCTGAATCCCATCCTCTCCCTTACAAACAGATCAATATGGACATTGTTCATATCCGTATTTGAAGTTACAAATTAAACGAAATGCCCCGGTGTTAAAAAAGAAAATCCTTCTGCCAATGGCAGAAGGATTTTTGTAATGTCACTTCAGCATATATAACAATCAGGCTGATTTCAGTAAACTGATCACTTCTTCACGGCTTTTACCCAGCTTCTGCTGGAGTTTCCCGATCAACTTATCTTCCTGTCCTTCTTCATATAACAGGTCATCATCGGTTAAGTCCGCATATTTTTGTTTGAGCGTTCCTTTGAGTTCATTCCACTTTCCTTTGATCTGTAACTTGTCCATAATTTTTCAATTTATATGGTGATATAATCTGGTTACTTACAAAGGGGGAAAGCCAACAACTATGCCATCAGCCTCATTAATTATAAAGATACCCGGATACGGGTATCAAAAACACGGCTTTCACCGGCAGCCAGCTGAACCAGTCCTAGCCCGTTGTTGAAGGCATCTGGCGCACCGCTGAGGTTTTCTACTGCGATGCTGGTACGGTGTGGCGGAATATATATTTGCAGTATCGGATAGTTATTACCGGGATAGAAAGTGATGTTGATATTTTTCTTCGGATCGTGGATCGTAGCCAGCGGTTGTGCCTTCGTTTGGTCCAGTATAAAGGAATTATCGAGTTCTACCCCTTTCAGCAATTTCCCGCCAACAAACTCCGTATATGGCAGGAGGTTACCTGTAGGCAGCAGTTTTTCGTTAAACTCTACTATTTGTTTGGACGCAAAAGTCAATTCCAGTTCATCTACCGGTGTACCGGTGCTGAAGTAAGGATGCCAGCCATCCATTACCGGAATGGTATTGTTGCTGCGATTGGTGATAGTAGTGCTTAGCTGCAGTTCATTATCGGCACGCAGTGTAAATGTAGCTACACAATCGTAGGCAAAGGGATAACCTGCATCATCCGTTTGTTTAAAATGGTGGGTGAGGGTAACCGTTGCCTGCTGATCATCTGCCTCTTGTGTGGTGATAGTAAAAGGAGCATCGTATAACAGGCCATGGATCGCGTTGCCGGGAGCAATGGTTTTCTGAATGCTGTAGGAAGTACCTTCCCAGGTATATTGTGCATCCTTGATGCGGCATGCATAAGGACTCAGTTTTACACTTTTAAAGCTGCTGCGAAGATTTGCTTCCAGGTCGGACAGATCTTTATAGCTATCGATCAGGTTGAGGCTTTCCTGTTGACGCTTTACTTTAAACGCGTGCAGCAGTGCGCCATAAGCGGGAATGATTTCTACCTGTGTGCCTGTTACCAGATCCTGGAGTGCGATGATATCAAATCCTGCTTCTTTAAAAGAATGGATGCCAAATTTCATTGTTCAATATTTTGAATTCCAGACAAAATAATAAAAATTTTACGGAGATGAAGGGATTAAACGAACATACAGATGGTTCATAAATAAGCAAGCATCTGCCTTTTAAGACAGATGCTTGCTGTTATATCATTTACCACATCATTAGATGCTGGCGTTGATCAGATTTTCCAGCCATTCCTGTTTACCGCTGGTTTGTTTAGGTTCTCCGTTTGCAGCAGCAAAGTTGCGGAGATCTTCCAGTGTCAGTTTACCGGCTTCAAATTCCTGGCCTTTACCGCTGTTGAAAGAGGCATAGCGATCGTGACGGAATTTTTTATACGGCGTAGCAGTCAATACTTTCTCCGCAACGATGGCTGCTCTGGCGAAAGTATCGATACCACCGATGTGTGCGTGGAAGATATCTTCCAGGTCGGTAGAGTTACGACGGGTTTTGGCATCGAAGTTAACACCACCACCGGCGAATCCACCTGCTTCCAGGATGACGAGCATGCTTTCGATGAGGTCATTGAGGTTAGTTGGGAACTGGTCTGTATCCCAGCCATTCTGTGAATCGCCGCGGTTGGCGTCAATGCTACCCAGCATGCCTGCATCTACGGCTACCTGTAATTCGTGCTGGAATGTATGTCCGGCCAGGGTAGCGTGGTTTACTTCTAGGTTTAATTTGAAATCTTTATCCAGCCCATAGTGACGGAGGAAGCCGATCACGGTGGCAGCATCATAATCGTACTGGTGTTTGGTAGGCTCGCAAGGTTTAGGTTCGATGAAGAAAGTACCTTTGAAACCCTGTGCACGTGCGTAGTCGCGGGCCATACCCAGGAAACGGCCCAGGTGTTCCTGTTCACGTTTCATGTCTGTATTCAACAGGGTCATGTAACCTTCACGGCCGCCCCAGAATACGTAGTTTTCACCACCTAATGCGATAGTAGCATCGATAGAGTTTTTTACCTGCGTACCAGCGTATGCCAGTACAGCGAAATCAGGGTTAGTAGCAGCACCATTCATGTAGCGTGGGTTGCTGAATACATTGGCGGTTCCCCACAGCAGCTTTACGCCACTGGCTTGTTGTTTTTGTTTTGCGTAAGCCACTATTTGCTGCATACGGCTTTCGTATTCTGCTACGTTGGCGCCTTCGTCTACCAGATCCGCATCGTGGAAACAGTAGTAAGGAAGACCCATTTTAGTAATGAACTCAAAAGCAGCATCCATCTTGTCTTTCGCGCTCTGATTGGCATCAGAGGAGGTGAGCCATGGGAATTCTTTGGTACCCGGACCGAAAGGATCTCCACCAGTACCGCAGAAGGTATGCCAGTAGGATACAGCAAAGCGGAACAGTTCTTTCATGGATTTGCCTGCGATGATGCGATTTTCATCATACCATTTATAGGCAAGTGGATTATCTGACTGTACCCCTTCAAACTGTATTTTACCAATCCCTTTAAAATACTCGTTGTTTCCTAATGTAATACTCATAACTAATGTGGTTTTTAAAATGCTTGACTTATATGTTTCCGTTAATGCATCAAAGAACGCAGTCCGTTTAGCCAGTTGCCGTATACATCACGGTATTGTGATTGCAATGCAGCATCTGGCTCTATCACAGACAGGCATTCCATGCCGCGGAAAGCATCTGCAGTGCTCACATAGCCTGCTCCTATGGCAGCTCCGCGGGCAGCGCCCTGGGCGCCATCTGTGTTATATAATTCTATGACAACATTGGCAGTATTGGCGAATGCTTCGCGGAAAAGGGGGCTGAGGAACATGTTGGCATGTCCGGCTCTTACGCGGTGAATGTTCAGGTCCATTTCCGCCATGATATCCATGCCGTAGTTGAGTCCGAATACAATGCCTTCCTGTACGGCGCGCATCATGTGTGCCCGCTGATGGCGGTTGAAATTCAGGTGACTAACGGAGGCGCCTATACTCCTGTTTTCCAGGATACGTTCTGCGCCATTGCCGAAAGGAAATACCTGTAAGCCGGCGGCGCCAATGGGCGCCTGTGCTGCCAGTGCATTCATTTCCGGGTAAGTGATATCCCCTACCAGGTTTTTCAGCCAGCTATTGGCGATACCTGTACCGTTCAGACACATGAGCACACCATTTCTCGTATGTGCGTTATCGTTATTCACATGTACAAATGCATTGACACGGCTCTGGCGGTCGAAACTATTTTTATCATGCACCGCATATACCACGCCTGAAGTACCTGCTGTAGTAGCAGCTTCGCCGGGTTGCAGCACATTAAGAGAGAAAGCATTGTTGGGTTGGTCACCGGCCCGATAGGTGACCGGTGTGCCAGGCGCCAGTTTCAGCGTGGCGGCAGCAGCGGCGGTGAGTTGTCCCTGCAGGCCAAAGGTGGGTACGATGGCGGATAACAGGTTTTCGTCGATGTTATAATGTTTCAGCAATGCTTTGGACACACTATTTTCCGCGAAGTCCCAGAAGGTGCCTTCGGAAAGACCGGAGATAGTTGTCGCTGCTTCGCCGGTTAATTTCATGGCAATGAAATCGCCGGGCAACATTACTTTATGAATGCGTTCATAAATATGTGGCTCGTTTTCCTGGATCCAGCGCAGTTTGGAAGCGGTGAAGTTACCTGGAGAATTGAGCAGGTGAGCCAAACAATATTGTTCCCCCAGTGCTTTAAAGGCGTCGTTACCTATTTCCACAGCGCGGCTGTCGCACCAGATGATGGCGGGTCTTAATACCTGCTGATTTTTATCCACGCATACCAGTCCATGCATCTGATAGGCAATGCCTATTCCTTTGATCTGTTCCGGAGCTACAGTAAATCGATTTAGCAAAATCCCTGTGGCATTAACGATTTCCTGCCACCAGCTCTCCGGATTCTGCTCGGCCCAGCTTGGGTGGGGCACATCAATGGTCATCTCTTTTTCAGGGCAGGTAGCAGTAGCTACACAAGCGCCGGTATCGGCATTGAGCAATGCTGCCTTGATAGATGAGGACCCAATATCGTATCCTATAAAGTACATAACGTGAGAAATTAGCGATCTTCAATATTAGCCGGTAATATTTCCCGGTTCTGATCAACTCAGAACCGGGAAATGACCGGCGGCAAAGTAAGCAAATGTTTCTATTACCAGAACACTGTATATAATGCGATCAGGATACCTATGATGAGCAATGCGCCAACAGTAAAGCCCATATTGGGTTTAAACATACTGCTGTCGATGGCCAGTCCTTTCGGATTATTAACGCTGGTTTTATCGCTCAGGGTAATAATTACCATACCGAGAACGCATACCACAAACACGAGGCCCATACGGTCAATGAACGCCATTTCCCATAAGCCGCTGTCGGGGTTTAATGCGGAGAAACCAATCTGGCTCAAAGGCTCCAGGTTGACCCATGCCGGCATAAATTTCAGGAAGAAAGAGAGGAGCAAACCACCAATCATGGCAAACATGGCCGCGCTGGAAGTCGTACGTTTCCAGAAAAATCCGAGGGCGAACATGGCGAATACCCCAGGGGATACAAAGCCGGTATACTCCTGGATAAACTGGAAGCCTCCTTTTTTATCGATACCGAGGAAGTTGGAAATCACGATCGCAATGATCATGGTGACTACCACCACCAAACGGCCTACGCTTACGATCTTCTTCTCGTCAGCCTCTTTGTTGTATATCTTCTTATAGATATCTAAAGAAAAAATGGTAGAAATACTATTGGCTTTACCCGCCAGAGAAGCTACTACCGCAGCTGTGAGGGCGGCAAATGCCAGTCCTTTCAGGCCCACCGGCAGGAGGTTCAACAATACCGGATAAGCATTATCGGCATTCAGCGAGCCACCTTTCATCATGGACTGCGCAAAATCGCCATGGTTCTGGGAGTACAGCACATATGCCGCAATACCAGGTAATACTACGATCACCGGCATCAGCAATTTCAGGAAACCGGCAAACAGCAAACCACTGCGGGCGGTTTTCAGATCCGCACCCAGCGCACGTTGCGTGATATATTGGTTACAACCCCAGTAGTTCAGGTTCACGATCCACATACCACCAATCAATACACTCAATCCGGGCAGATCCAGGTACTTGGGGTTTTCCTTGTGCAGGATCATGTGGAAATGTTCGCTGGCATGTTGGGTCATCAGGGAAAATCCTTTCAATACACCGGTCGTACCAAAGTGTTCTGATACCAGCTGTAAAGCCAGGTAAGTAG
>NZ_DATCVJ010001035.1:0-5420 GCF_036566945.1 Chitinophaga sp.
ATCTATTAAAGAAGGCGTAAGCAAAGCTGAGGCTGAAGACCTGAAAGCTAAGCTGACTGAAGCTGGTGCTGATGTTGAAATTCAGTAATTCTTTGCTTAAGTATACATCTTTTAAAGGTCAAAAGTGCTTTTGCACTTTTGGCCTTATTCCCTTTGGGAAAGTGTCTTTTTCAGAGAGTCAAAACGGGGAATCACTAATAAGGTGACTTTGACCACGTGCAGAAGGCATAAATAAATTGGGATGGTATTGGCAAAGAAATCTTAATTTCCCTAATTCTTACAAGTCATATAACTGCTAACTTCGAATATGTCTCTAAAAAAAGCCCAAACAAACGAAAGAGTAAATTTTGGAAAGATCAAACAAGTTACTGAGACACCGGATCTGTTGGCTATCCAAATCCAATCTTTCAAGGATTTCTTCCAATTAGAAACCACACCAGACAAGCGAAACAACGAAGGACTTTTTAAGGTATTTAAAGAGAACTTCCCGATTACAGATACCAGAAATATCTTTAATCTGGAATTCCTTGATTATTTCGTGGATCCTCCGCGTTACACTATCGAGGAATGTATTGAGCGTGGGCTTACTTATTCCGTACCGTTGAAAGCGAAACTCCGCCTCAGCTGTAATGATGAGGAGCATGTGGATTTCCAGACGATTGTCCAGGATGTGTTCTTAGGAAACATTCCTTACATGACTCCAAGAGGTACTTTCGTTATTAATGGTGCTGAGCGCGTAGTTGTATCTCAACTGCATCGTTCACCTGGTGTTTTCTTTGGTCAATCTGTACATCCGAACGGTACCAAGATCTACTCTGCAAGGGTGATCCCGTTCAAGGGCGCATGGATGGAGTTTGCAACGGACATCAACAACGTGATGTACGCTTACATCGACCGTAAGAAGAAATTCCCGGTTACCACCCTGTTGCGTGCCATCGGCTATGAAACAGATAAGGATATCCTGCAGCTGTTTGGCATGGCAGATGAAGTAAAAGCAGACAAAAAAAGTCTTGATAAATATGCCGGCAAGAAGCTGGCTGCCCGTGTTTTAAGAAGCTGGGTAGAAGACTTTGTGGATGAGGATACCGGTGAAGTGGTGAGCATCGAGCGTAATGAAATTATGCTGGAGCGTGATAGCATCCTGGATGAAGCGAATATCGAAACCATCGTAGACATGGGATTGAAAAGCGTTTTCGTGCAGAAAGAAGAGGTGAGCGGCGATTTCTCCATCATCTACAATACATTAAATAAGGATACATCTAACTCCGAGCTGGAAGCCGTTCAGCACATCTACCGCCAACTGCGCGGTGCGGATGCGCCGGATGATGAAACTGCAAGGGGTATCATCGATAAATTGTTCTTCTCCGACAAACGTTACGATTTAGGTGACGTAGGTCGTTATAAGATCAACAGAAAATTAGGTCTTCCTACTCCGTTAGACATGAAAGTGCTGACGAAGGATGACATCATCTCCATCATCAAGTACCTGGTACAGCTGACCAATGGTAAAGCAGAAATCGATGATATCGATCACCTGTCTAACCGTCGTGTGCGTACTGTAGGCGAGCAGTTATATGCTCAGTTTGGTGTTGGTCTTGCCCGTATGGCTCGTACCATCCGTGAAAGAATGAACGTACGTGATAACGAGGTATTTACCCCGGTAGATCTGATCAACGCCAGGACTTTGTCTTCCGTGATCAACTCCTTCTTCGGTACTTCCCAGTTATCTCAGTTCCTGGATCAAACGAACCCGTTATCTGAAATCACGCACAAACGTCGTATTTCCGCTCTCGGACCCGGTGGTCTGAGTCGTGAAAGAGCAGGTTTTGAGGTGCGTGACGTTCACTATAGCCACTACGGCCGTCTGTGTACCATTGAAACACCAGAAGGACCAAACATTGGTCTGATCTCTACACTTTGCGTTCACGCAAAAGTGAATGAAATGGGCTTCATTGAAACACCTTACCGCAAAGTAAGAGACGGTAAAGTAGACATGCATAAAGTGGAGTTCCTGAGTGCTGAAGAGGAAGATTCTGTGAAGATTGCACAGGCGAACGCCCCACTGGATGAAAAAGGCCATTTCTTAAACGAAAAAGTAAAATCCCGCGAAACCGGTGACTTCCCGATTCTCGACAGAGAAGATGTGGAATTCATGGACGTGGCGCCTAACCAGATCGTAGGTTTGAGTGCTTCGCTGATTCCGTTCCTGGAACACGATGATGCCAACCGTGCGTTGATGGGATCAAACATGCAACGTCAGGCGGTGCCATTGCTGAACCCTGAAGTGCCTATCGTAGGTACTGGTCTGGAAGGCAAAGCTGCGCGTGACTCCCGTTTGCAGATTACTGCAGATGGTAATGGTGTGATCGAATTTGTGGATGCAAATGAAATTCATGTTCGTTACGAGCGTGATGAAATGCAGAAACTGGTGAGCTTTGAAGATGATCTGATCGTTTACACACTGACCAAATTCGTTAAAACCAACCAAAGCACCTGTATTAACCTCAGACCTTGCGTTAAGAAAGGTCAGCGCGTTAAGGATGGCGACTTCTTAACAGAAGGTTATGCTACCCGCGGTGGTGAACTGGCACTGGGACGTAACCTGAAGGTAGCGTTCATGCCATGGAAAGGTTACAACTTTGAGGATGCGATCGTAATCTCTGAGCGTGTTGCACGTGAGGATCTGTTTACTTCTATCCACATCGATGAATATGAACTGGAAGTTCGTGATACCAAACTGGGTGAAGAAGAACTGACTCCGGATATTCCTAACGTAAGTGAAGAGGCTACCAAAGACCTCGACCAGAACGGTATTATCCGTGTTGGTGCTCACATTAAAGAAGGCGATATCCTGATTGGTAAAATCACTCCGCGTGGTGAATCTGATCCTTCTCCTGAAGAAAAACTCTTAAGAGCGATCTTTGGTGACAAGGCTTCTGATGCGAAAGATGCTTCTCTGAAAGCACCTCCATCCACAGAAGGTGTGGTGATTGACAAGAAATTGTTCAGTCGCGCCAAGAAAGATAAGAACTCCAAAACCCGTGAGAAAGCAGCTATCGAGAAACTGGAGAAAATTCACCAGAAAAACGCGGAAGATGTGCTGGAAGTGCTGATGAGCAAATTGCTGGTATTACTGAAGGATAAAACCTCTCAGGGTATTACCAACACTTACGGTGAAGTATTGATTTCTAAGGGTTCCAAGTTCTCTCCGAAGAACCTGGTAAATATTGACTTCATGAACGTAAACCCACTGGGCTGGACAACAGACGAAGTGGTGAACGATCAGATCAATACCCTGCTGCATAACTATAACATCAAGTTCAACGAAGAGCTGGGTCGTTACAAACGTGAGAAGTTCAACATCTCTATTGGTGATGAGCTGCCAGCGGGTGTACTGAAACTGGCAAAGGTTTACCTGGCCAGCAAGCGTAAGTTGAAAGTGGGTGATAAGATGGCGGGACGTCACGGTAACAAGGGTATCGTTGCCAAGATTGTGCGTGATGAAGACATGCCTTTCCTGGAAGATGGTACACCACTGGATATCGTACTGAACCCACTCGGGGTACCTTCCCGTATGAACCTTGGACAGATCTATGAAACCGTATTAGGTTGGGCAGGTCTGAAACTGGGTGTACGTTTTGCGACTCCGATCTTTGACGGTGCTACTACAGAAGAAATTGCTGATTATATCAAAGAAGCCGGTTTACCTAGCTTCGGTCACGCTTACCTGTGTGATGGTGAAACGGGAGATCGTTTCCACCAGAAGGCAACCGTAGGTGTTATCTATATGCTTAAACTGAGCCACATGGTGGATGATAAGATGCACGCCCGTTCTATCGGACCGTACAGTCTCATTACCCAACAGCCGCTGGGTGGTAAAGCCCAGTTTGGTGGTCAGCGTTTTGGTGAGATGGAGGTGTGGGCACTGGAAGCATATGGTGCATCCAACATCCTGCAGGAACTGCTTACTATTAAATCAGATGATATCGTTGGTCGTGCCAAAGCATATGAATCTATCGTGAAAGGTGACAACATACCTAAAGCGGGTGTGCCTGAATCCTTCAATGTATTGATCCATGAATTGCGTGGTCTGGGTCTGGATCTGAAATTTGACTAAGAGCTTTTAGCTACCAGCCATTAGCAGCAATGCTAATGGCTGATAGCTTGGATATTTCGCAGGAATAAAATTTTTGTCGCTGGCTTATCACCAACGGCTAACAGCTAAAAGCTAATAACAGATGGCTATCAAGAAAGAAAATCGTCCTAAATCAAATTTTAACAGCATTACCATCAGTCTGGCTTCTCCCGATGTTATTCTGGAGCGTTCATACGGTGAGGTGCTGAAACCTGAAACCATCAACTACCGTACTTACAAGCCGGAACGTGATGGTTTATTCTGCGAAAGAATATTCGGGCCTGTAAAGGATTACGAATGCTATTGCGGAAAATACAAACGTATCCGTTATAAGGGTATTGTGTGTGATCGCTGCGGTGTTGAGGTAACGGAGAAGAAAGTACGTCGTGAAAGAATGGGCCACATTCGTTTAGTGGTACCCGTTGTACATATATGGTATTTCAAATCCCTGCCTAACAAGATTGGTTACCTGCTTGGAATGTCTTCCAAGAAACTGGAAACCATCGTGTATTACGAGAGATACGTAATTATCCAGGCGGGTATGAAACAGGAAAAAGGCATGAACTACGGTGATTTACTCACTGAAGAAGAATACCTGGATATCCTGGACACCTTACCAAAAGACAATCAGCTGTTACCGGATGAAGATCCTAACAAGTTTATTGCAAAGATGGGTGCGGAAGCGGTAGAAATGATGCTGGCCCGTATTGATCTGGACAGCCTTTCCTATCAGCTGCGTAACCAGGCGGCCACTGAAACTTCCCAGCAACGTAAAGCGGAAGCGCTGAAACGTCTGAGCGTGGTAGAAGCTTTCCGTGAAGCAAATGGTCGTGTAGAAAACCGTCCTGAATGGATGGTTATGCAATATATTCCTGTGGTACCTCCTGAACTGCGTCCGTTAGTTCCTTTGGATGGTGGCCGTTTCGCATCTTCTGATCTGAACGACCTTTACCGCAGGGTAATTATCCGTAACAACCGTCTGAAACGTTTGATTGAAATTAAGGCGCCTGAGGTGATCCTTCGTAACGAAAAACGTATGCTGCAGGAAGCGGTGGATTCCCTGTTCGACAACTCCCGTAAATCCAACGCGGTAAAAGCGGAAGGCGGTCGTGCACTGAAATCTCTGTCAGACGTACTGAAAGGTAAACAAGGTCGTTTCCGTCAGAACTTACTCGGTAAACGTGTGGATTATTCCGGACGTTCTGTTATCGTGGTAGGACCTGAACTGAAACTGCACGAATGTGGTTTGCCTAAGGATATGGCGGCTGAATTATTCAAACCGTTT
>NZ_DATCVJ010001036.1:0-3543 GCF_036566945.1 Chitinophaga sp.
CGTGGATATCCTGCCCAGGTGGTACCAGCAATGGTGGGCGAGGGGCATCCTTTTACTGGCAGCGTTATTGCTGGTATTGGTAGGGTTGCGTTACATTATCAGGCGTATTAAGCAGGCAGAGAAGCGGAAAACAGAATACAACCGGCGCATCGCGGAACTGGAAGCCAAAGCGCTTACCAACCAGATGAATCCGCATTTTATTTTCAATTCCCTGAACTCGGTACAGCATCTCATCCTGGAAAAAGAGGAAAAACAAGCCCTCAACTTCCTGGCGGATTTTGCTACCCTGATGCGTCAGATGCTTAATAATTCCCGGAAATCATATATTTCACTGGAAGAAGAAATCGCCTTTCTGACACGATACCTGGAGTTGGAAAAGATCCGGTTTGCACATTCCTTTACTTATCATTTCATCCTTGAGGATGCTTTGAAGGAGTATACCATCTACATTCCGCCCATGATTATTCAGCCAATCGTTGAAAATGCCATTAAACACGGCCTGGCTCCAAAGAATATCAGTGGTTATTTAGAAATAAGATTGGAAATGGTGGATGATCTCTTATATTGTTCTGTGGATGATGACGGAATAGGCTGGGATAAGTCAAATAGCATTAAAAGTTCAAGGCTCATTAAACACGAGTCTACTGCACTTAGCGTGATTAAAGAGCGCTTGCAGATTATAAAATCTTTTAATGGAAGTGTTGGAAAGTTAGAAATTATTGATAAATTTAAATCTGGTTTCGGCAATAAGGAAGGTACCTTAGTTGAAATACTGATTCCCATTGTTAAGATGTTATGAGTAATATAAAAGCTGCCATTGTAGACGATGAAGTCCGCAACATTCATATTTTACGCAACATACTCGAGAACTACTGCAAAGATGTAACAGTTGTCGGTGAAGCGCAAAATATCAATGAGGCGGCAGAAATGATTAAGAATAACCCCATTGATGTTCTGTTTCTTGATATTGAGATGCCACCACACAATGGGTTTCAGCTATTGGAAATGTTTCCGGTACTGAATTTCGAAGTCATTTTTATCACCGCGTTTCAGGAGTATGCACTGCAGGCCATTAAATTTGCCGCTTTGGACTACCTGTTGAAACCAATTAAGGTGAGTGAGGTAGAAGACGCCCTTGAAAAGGTAAAAAAGAGCAAGAAGGGCCGGCTCAACGAATTGGCATCTATCCTGAAAGATTATGTCAAAAATAATGATAACGCCTTCTCAAAGATCGTTATACCTGTCAACGATGGGTATAATGTCATTGATCTGAAGGATATTATCTATTGTGAAGCATTTGATAGCTATACCAAAATTCAGCTGATCAACAATGTTTCCCATCTCATTTCAAAATCCCTGAAAGAGTATGAGGAAATGCTCTCCGATAAAGGATTCTATCGGGTGCACAAATCTTTCCTTATCAATATTCATCATATCGTAAAGATCATCAAAGGATTGGGAACAGCCGTGGTGATGAGCGATCAGAAGAATATTCCTATCTCTTCCCGTAAAAAAGACGAGTTCTTCACCCAACTGAAAGGGGTCATCAACCTGTAACAGATGTTAGCTGTTAGCTTTTAGCTTTTAGGCTTTTAGCGGAAGATGATGATATTTAACAGGCCAGGCACGCTTAACGCGCCTGGCCTGTTGCTGTATCCCCCCTTTTGGACTATTTTCACCCCCTTTTTGCTGCACTTAACATGCATTTTTAAGCATTCGCTAACTCATTCTCTGCTTTCACGGATTAATGGAAAGGAGTATCATATACTTATATTATTTTCATAATAGGTTTTCATAGATAGCTGATTGCATCAAACGCCTGTCCAGGCAATGCGTGTATGACTTAATGGAAAAGTCCCGTTCCCAGGTAAGCCGGGACGGGACTTTTGTTTGAAGACCTATAAAACGATCTTAATGGCTGGCAGATCAGAGATTTTCGCTGCCGGAGCCAGTTGTAATATTATAATAATAGATGCTGCTGCCTTTTTCAGGATAGAAGCCTATCAGTTTGAGTGTTTTTTGTTTTTCCACGGCGCTGCTCAGCGCATCTACGGATGTTACCGGCATCGTACCCGCTTTCAGGATCACAAAGCCTGGCGCCATAGTGGTTTGTTTTTTCAGGATACCATTACCGATATCATTCACCAGTACACCTCCATTTACCCCTAATCTGGCTGCTTCATCTTTATCCAATTCAGATAAATCTGCTCCTAAACGGTCCAGTGTGGTCACTTTCACCAGGTCGGTATTTCCTTTCAGGTTTTTCAGGATCACATTTTCTGCGGTTACTTCTTTGTTGTCGCGCAGGTAGGTGAGTGAAATTTTGTCGCCTGGTTTGTAACGGGCCACCTGCTCGCTGAGCTGGGAAGTAGTCGGAATTTTTACGCCGTTGATCGCAGTGATCACATCGCCGGCGTGAATACCCGCTGCAGCCGCAGAGCTATTCGGCATTACTTCCGTTACCTGTACGCCGTTTACATCTCTTCTGATACCTGCATCCTTCAGCTGTTCATCGCTCATATTGCCAATGAGAGAAGACGGTGCGTATTTAACACCGAGGTAAGCTCTTTGTACGTTACCATATTTCAGGATGTCGTTCACTACCTTCTTAATCAGATTCACCGGAATGGCGTAGGAGTAACCCGCATAGGAGCCCGTAGGCGATGCAATAGCGGAGTTGATACCTACCAGTTCACCGGCAGTATTCACGAGCGCACCACCGCTGTTACCCTGGTTTACGGCAGCATCGGTTTGTATAAACGATTCGATCGCACTGTTTACTTTGCCACCACTTCTGTTAATACCGATAGAACGGGACTTGGCACTCACAATACCTGCGGTAACGGTAGCATCCAGGTTTAATGGGTAACCTACTGCCAGTACCCACTGACCTATTTCTACGTTATCGGAGTTACCATAGATAAGGTAAGGAAGACCAGCGGCTTCTATTTTAATCACAGCGAGGTCGGTGCTGGGATCTGTACCAATCAATTTTGCTTTGAAAGTTTTGTTGGAATTACTGAGGGTTACGCTGATATCGTCTGCATCTGAAACAACGTGATTGTTGGTCACAATAAATCCATCTGCAGAAATCAGTACACCGGAACCGGAAGCCATCTGGCCGGGAACATAGTACCGGCGGCCATCGCCGTTGCCGTTGAATTCATCTCCAAAAAAATCATCTCCAAAAAGGTCTTGCAGTACGCTGCGTTTTCTTTGGAGGTTATTGCCATTCGTGACGGGTCTGGGGTTGATTTTTGTTTTGATATGGACAACACCCGGAACCACAGCTTTTGCCGCGGTGGTAAAGTCCGATGGGGGCGTAGCGTTTACATTGGCCTCTGTGCCTGGCATGTAGCGGGCATAGTTTACGGGGATTTCAGTACCATTCTGGAAAACCATTGGCTGCCGTGGCTGGATATATTTGCCATACACAAATATGGAGGCAGCGGCAGTTACAGCACTGACAAAAACAGTTGTAACAATTTGCTTGAATTTCATATTATAGTGTGTTTGCGTGATAATTAATGAAATAATAACGCC
>NZ_DATCVJ010001037.1:0-1965 GCF_036566945.1 Chitinophaga sp.
GCTAGTACCATATCAGTAATCGCTCTTGCTATACGACCATTGCCATCATCGAAAGGATGTATGGTCACAAACCATAAATGGGCAATGGCAGCTCTGATGACAGCATCCGTATTATCTGATTTATTAAACCATTTCACAAATGCCCTCATTTCCTTTGAAAGTATATCAGCATCAGGCGCCTGATAATGTACCCGCTCACGGCCTATATGACCTGATACGACCTGCATAGGGGCACTTTTGGGATTATTCCGCCATGCACCACCTTTAATTTTTCGTGTACCACTTTGATCTGCCGGGAAAAGTGACGCGTGCCAGCTGAAAAGTCGTTCTTCTGTAAGTGCCTCTTCATGATGTTGCGTAGCATCCAGCATCATTTCTACTATTCCTTCCACATCTCTATCAGCTGGCACCAACCCCGGCGCATCAATTCCAAGATGTTTGGCAATAGATGACCGCACCTGGTCGGTATTCAGCAATTCTCCTTCAATTTCACTGGATTTCAATACATCGAGTGTGAGTGTTTCAAGTGAAGCCTCCGTTTGCAAATCAAATCCAAGTCCTTCCATATACCCAAGTAACCGTCCCTGACGATGACGCACACCTGTCAGTAACTGCATTAGCTTTTCCTGATTCCATTTAAAATCTGGCCATTGCTCTAATTGATGTATATAACCATTCATTCACCGCACTTTTTGCGGTGAATATACTTTTTATTCGCCGCATACTGGAATTATTCACCGCATATTTTGCGGCGAATAGCAAAATTATTCACCGCATATTATTAAAATAACTATCTAAACATATAATTATCAATCAATTATAATAAATTCGATAAAATACGCGTTTTATTTACATTGCTTCTATCCCGAGCGAGCCTCCAAGTCCGCTATGGTAATACATTTAGCTGAAGACACCCCTCTCTGATAGTATCATATGATACTATCATCTCTGCCACAAAAACTAATACATTCCGCTGCTTCCCTTTTCCATGCGATGTTTCCATAGGCAGTCTCCAACAACGCCTCCAGCAAAAAAAAGTTAAAAAATCTCCATTACCGCAGTTTTCTGTAAATTAACATATGCGCGCACTAACCCTCTACATCCTTTGCATCCTCTTCTCCACTACCACCGTGGCCCAAACAGTCACGCCGGAAATCATCGGCCACCTCGATAAAATCAAGGAAGCCTCCGGCATCGCCTCCAGCGTGCCATTAAAGGGCTGCTACTGGACGCACAACGACAGTGGCAATAAACCGGAAGTGTTCCTCCTCAACAACAAAGGCGAGCTCGTTTCCACCCTTAAACTGGATGGTGTGAGTAATCGTGACTGGGAAGATATTGCCGAAGGCATTGGACCCGTAAAAGGAAAGTTCTATGTATATGTAGGCGATATTGGTGATAATGCCGGCATCCGGACACATATCCGGATCTACCGTTTTCCGGAACCGGAAAAAATGCCCGGCGAGCACGAAACGATTACGCCCGATGTACTCACCCTCAAATTCCCTAACGAAGCACGCGATGCAGAATCGCTGATGATTGACCCTATCAGTAAACAAATTTATATTATCAGCAAAAGAGAAAAACAAGTCAGCTTGTATAAAACCAAACAGCTTTTTTTCAAAGATGGTGACAAAGTTGTGTTAGAAAAACTCATCAAATTACCTTACTCCTGGATAACTTCCGGAGACATCTCTAAAGACGGTCACCATATTGTTATTAAAACCTTAACCACCGTTTACTACTGGCACCGCAACAGCAATGAAAGTGTGGAAGAGGCCATGGCAAAACCCGCCAAAGAACTACCCTATGTGGTAGAAAAACAGGGAGAAGGTATTACCATTACCCCCAATAATGATGGCTATGTCACTATCAGTGAAGGCAAAAATGCGCCTATCTATTTTTACAAATGGAAATTTTAACAGCTTTTAGCCATTAGCTTTTAGCTTTTAGTAAATGCAGCGA
>NZ_DATCVJ010001038.1:0-10931 GCF_036566945.1 Chitinophaga sp.
CCGCCACATTCATATCATGGTGGAAAAACCGTTGGCCACGACGGTAGCAGATGCACAGTTCATGGATTCGCTGGCGCGCAGCTGCAAGGTGCAACTGCTCACCGATTATGAAACCAGCTGGTATCCCTCCGTGGCCAAAACTTTTCAGCTGCTGAACGACAGCAGCTTTGCCGGTCAGGTACGAAAAGTCACCATCAACGACGGTCATCAGGGACCTAAAGAAATCGGCTGTGGCCCCGAATTTCTGCAATGGCTCACCGATCCGGTGCTAAATGGCGGTGGCGCACTGATGGACTTTGGCTGCTATGGCGCCAACCTGATGACCCATCTCATGAAAAATCGTTTACCCATATCCGTTACTGCAGTCGCCCGCCATTATAAACCACTGGTATATCCTAAGGTAGAAGATGATGCCACCATCCTGGTGGATTACGGCGACGCACAATGCACGATACAAGCCTCCTGGAACTGGACTTTCAGCCGTAAAGACATGGAAGTATATGGCGACAAAGGCTACCTGATTGCCGCCGATAAAAACACGCTGATACAACGCAATAATGAACGCCAGCCTGCCATCACCAGGCATATAACGGCAACGGATATACCAGTATATGAAGATCCTTTCCGCTACCTGATCGATGTATTGAATGGCAGCATCAAAATGCCCGACCACGGGTTATATGCACCCGCCAATAATGTGATTGTAGTACGTATTCTCACTGCCGCACGGGAATCAGTAGGTACCGGCAAGACGGTTAAATTCTGATCCGGGAAGTTGCTGGTGGGATATTTGTGTATCACGCCAGCAACCTTCCTCACTAGATACTTTGCTGCCAAATAATCACGATGTTTACATGGAACACAACTGTTTTCGTTTATCTTGCGGCCTAAAAATTTAACCTTCCATGAAATCCGTTGTTAATTACTTCCATCTGGCAGCCGAATTTACCAACCCCGCGGTATTTATTTGGGGCGCCGTCCTCAGTGGTCTCTTAGCTTTCATCGTCGCGTTGGTACTGGTCATTTTATTACGCAAGCATATTCTCGTGGATCGCTCTCATAAAGTACTCCGGTTTATTGCTTACACCTACTTCATTCTTTTGCCGCTGCTGGCAGGTTTTTTTGGGTTTAAATGGGGCTTTTTTAATAGTCTGCGGAAAGATATTAAAACACATGCCGGCGTATATGCGAAGCATGTACCTTCCGTTTTTGATGAGAAGGCCAACAGTGCGGTACAATCACTTTTCGGGTCAAAGGAGGGCGGTGTTTCTCCCATAGCCGGACTCACCTCCAATCAACTGATTGATACCATTGGCACCGTAGTGTATAACGTATACGGATCTACGTTGGAGCAACGGGCTTCCCTGGAAGGTGTACAGGGTAAAATGGCTAGCTTTATGCTGCGTACCACCAAAGGCGCCGGTATTGCTTTTGTCATCAAAAAATACATCAGAAAACTCCTGACCGAAAAACTGGGACTCCATGAAGAAGTGAGCGCCGACCTGATGCAAACAGAAATCACTGCTATCATCAATGGGGGGCTGTTTGTGAACATCGCCCTGATACAGGTGGATCATTTTCTCAAAGGCTTGCAGAAAGGCGTATTGATCACCTTCCTGCTCATTTTTGCCATCCCCTGCATAGAAATAGGCATAGCGCATTACCTGCGCCGCAAACGTCTTAAAGCGGTGCCACAACCGGTGACGGCGTAAGCGCGCGAGTTTTTGTCTTTCCCAGGATTATACTGATTTAGATGATTTTCCAGATTTTTGTTTTTCTGATTTTGGAAGATTAAAAAAGATTTGGGTAGATATGAGCGACAGTTATCCGCTAATATCTACCCAAATCTTTTTAATCCTGTAAAACAAGAATCTGGAAAATCATCTAAATCAGTATAATCCTGGGAAAGACAAAAACTCGCACTACATAAATAATATTTACCTTCCATATGAAAGAACATGCCTTTCAACTAAATCTGCCTTAAATACCCTTTTTTACCTGCCTGCGATCTTTTTAGCCCCAGAAATCGTAACTTAACTATCAGTAAACAGGATAGCCGTTAACGTTATTTCATGTCATATGAAAACAGGTACTATGAGATTTAGCTGTTTTAATATCATTGTCCTCCCCATTATCATTGTTTTGTTTGCGGTAAGTGTACAAGCGCAGCAAGCTACCTCTTTCAACGACACTTATCAGCAGTTAAGCCGGTTTATGGATACGGCACTCATCCCCATGAAAACAGGAGGTACCAGTCTTGCTTTTTCCTTAAAAGCAGAAATTGACCATGGAGAAATTACTAAACTGTATTGTTCCACCAACGTGGCAGGAGATCTGAAGCCCCGTTTCTTCCGTTTGCAGGACCTGGATATCCGATGGAATAAGTTTACGGGTAAGAGTGGTAAATATTATGTGATCATTCCCGTGTATTTTATAGTAGAACATGCATCGGGAAAAATACAACTGAATTCAAAAACAGAATTTACCAATGGATTTTATTTCGACGACGGAGATTTGTTTGATAACAAGCCATTGAATAATTATTTCTTCCTAAAACCCATCTACCTGCAACGCTACTTCTGATGCCGGCTTTGCATGTTGCAGCCTGTACTGCGAAGGCGTAACCCCTTCGAAACGTTTGAAAAATTTAGTAAAATTGGAATTATCGAAAGTAAGTTTATCGGCAATATCGGTGATGGTGAGCGTTGAATGCGCCAGCATCTTCCTGGCTTCTTCCATCAATCTCATCTCAAAAAAATAGCAGGGTGCATGATTGGTATGCAGCTTAATGGTATTACTCAAATGCACCGGATGAATGAACATCTGGCTCGCAAAGTCTTTAATATGGTACATCCGATCAATGCTGCCATCCATGATCTGATCTATATGTTTGTTGACAGCTTCAATAAATGTAGCCGTAATGGCTGCTTTCCTGGATTGGTATTTCTGAGGAAGTTCGGGCATGATGAAAAAGATAAGTACTAAAGGTACTAAATTAAAAAATAGCTGCTTATCATGTGGCACCCGCGTTTTTGATTTTAACAATTTGGAAAAGGTTACCTTTTCCCGCTTCGGCGTATAAAGTTTAAATTCTCCTGTTATGCGCCCTTCACTTTATTATTTGATGATCCCTGTACTAGGCTTGTGTGCCTGTAGCGCCCACCAGCTGTCTAAGGAAGAAAGAGCTTATGCGGCTACTGCAGACTCTACATCTCTCTCCGAAGACATCAACAACATTAATTCCTCCTCCCGTAAAAGGGTAAAGTCGGCCGACGCGCGATGCCGCGTCCCCAGCGTGTTTCAAGCTACTTCCAAATTGGAACGGCTGGTCACTAGTTTAGGTGGCGTAGTGGTGGAAAGTAATTTGCAAAACGAATCCGTTCAACACTACCAACTGCCTTACAGTGCTGACTCTATCAAAAGCATTCAGCTGTATACCCCCACTGTAAACCTCACGTTAAAAGTGCCGGTAGAACATTTGGATTCGGTAGATCAATCACTCACCGCGATCGCCAGTTTCATAGAACACCGGGTGATCAAAGACCAGGACATGACGCTGAAATATCTGGCCAATGCCATGAAGAATGAGCAGCACGAATTAAAGACCGGAAAAGAAGAAAAAGCCGCTGCCAGACGGGAACAGGCCGCTGAAAAACGGGAGAAAGCCAGCGCCGGAACTTCTGTCAATGTAACCACTACCACCGGTACGGAAAGTAATGATGCGCAACTGAATGCCGTTGCCTACCAGGATCAGAAAGATGCGGCGGTGATAGATCGCAGAATAAATAACCTGGCCATTTTGGATGACGTTAATTATTCTACACTCACCATCCAGCTGTATCAGCCACAGGTAACAGATGTACAGATTATGTTAAACCCCGCACAGATCAGCCGTGCAGGGTTTGGTACAGAGTTGCTGACAGCCGTAAAAAGCGGTGCAGAAATATTGCGCAATATCTTATTGTTTTTCGTGCAGATCTGGCCCTTCCTGATCGCCTTTGTATTAGGCTGGATCGGCTACCGGAAGGTAATCCTGCGTAGAAGTTAGGAAAGCATCCAGGGCTGCATTAAACTCCGCCGGTAGTTCCATCATAGGCGCATGGCCGCATTTCGAAAGCATGACCAGTTCAGCTTGCGGCAGATAGCGTTTAAATTCCAGGGCCACTTCCGGCGGAGTAATTTTATCTTCTTCTCCCCATATCAGTAAAACAACAGTAGAGATCTGTGGCAGGAGCGCAGCGACGTAATTACGCTGGGCTGATTTGGCCATTTTTACGATGTGAAAACATTTGCGGGCATCCGTAGTAGTCGCAAATACTTCCGCCACCAGTGCATCCGTAGCAGTAGCCGGATCGTAAAAAGTATAAGCCACCCGTTCTTTTATGTAAGCATAATTACTCCGCTTAGGATAACTACCCATACTGGTATTTTCATACAAACCAGAACTGCCGGTAAGAATTAACCGGGCTACCTTTTCAGGATACCGGTGCGTATATAAAATGGCCACATGACCACCGAGCGAATTGCCCACCAGTATTACGTTTTCCAGTTGAGCCGATTGAATATACCCCGTCAGAAAATTAACCAGGTAATCGAGGTTATCTTCTCCATGCTGATCATAAATAGGCAAGGGGGGAATATGAATATCGAAGCGTGATTCAAAGTGTGTAACAACGCCCGCCCAGTTACTTAATCCGCCAAAAAGACCATGCAATAAAATCATGCTTTGTTTCATAGAATTTTTGATACAAAGCTATTACGTAGCGGGGTGTAAGACTGTGATCTCAGTCACAAAAGTTGCGGGTCTGGTCCAGCAGGTATAATCGCGCTCTGCTAAGGGCTTCCCGGCTGGTGTAAAGGTAGCGGGCAATATTGGTGAGCGATATTTTTTGTATGATAAAAGGGCGGCGTTCCAGCAGGAACCTGTAACGTTGTAACGGGCTTTTTAAAGAAAGAATATACTGGTGTTCAGATTGTTGTTCCAGCAGTTCCTGGTACAACTGCAGATTTACATGCAGCAAATTCATATGAAGATCATAGAGTGGTTGCAGTTTTTTGATGTTAATTCTCAACACCACGGCATCTTCCACGGCGATAATGCTCACCCCGGACGGCGCTTTCTTATTGTAGCTTTCACAGTTGGCGAGAAAGTCGTCGATGAAACTGAATTTTACGATTTTCTCATTACCTTCTTCATCCAGGATAGCAAATTTAAACATGCCGGATATCACAAAAGCAGCATAGCGCGCTACTTTCCCATACCGCAAAAATGAATCTCCTTTTTTGATGTGCTTTACAGTGGCAATGGAATCCAGTAGCTGCCATTCCGCCTCGGTGACAACCGGGTATTTTTTCATGAGGCGATGGTACACAGCTGGCAATTCGTATTTCATGCAGGCGTTGTTTAATCGCAAAATAGCATTTTTTTGATAAGCATAAAGCAGAAAGCATAAAGCGAAAAGCATAAAGCAAAAAGCTATTGAGACGAATGGACTGTGAGAAGGAATTATATCCGCTCCGTTCATTCGCCTCAATAGCTTTTTGCTTTATGCTTTTCGCTTTATGCTTTCTTTGTTTGGTCTCTTTTAGCTTTCACTTTATCATGCGAACGTTTCAGTTCCTCTTTTTGTTGGGCTAACATTTCCCGTATATATGCCGGCAGATTTTCGTGGTCCAGCGCATCTTTATAAGCCCGTTGTGTGGCATCTTCTCCTGCTTCGCAATTAGATAATACCGTATGACGGTCATGACCGGTAAAGATGGCTTTTACATCCATCCAGGCACGATATACCTTACCGCTGGTGGTAGTGCTGTTTTCCATGGTGCCACCGGCGGCCTGTACTTCATTGCCCAGTGCATTGCGGAGTTGGTGGCTTTCAGCAATCATGTCAGTGAAAAGCGCCTTCAGGTCAGCATCTTCCGGTTTTACTTCTTTCAAAGCTTTTTCATAACCCTGAATACGATCATTGTTAATGGCGATCAGGTCATTTAGTACCTCGTTGGTAGCTGCGGCGGTGATAGTTTCCATGGTGAAGTTTTTTTTAGTGTATCTGGTAGACGCCATAAAACATGCCAACAGATTTACCTAATTTCCCGCTTTGTCATGAAATCGGGTGAATCCATGCGGTATTTATTTTTGTTAATGAGTTGTTTGCTGTTTCAGTTTGCTTACGCAGGTGGACTTTCTTCCTGGGTGAAATCCACACCAGGCGGGAATGAGATGGAATATGACGGTACCAGTACCTATCGCGCAGAGCTGAGATGGTCAAAATGCCCCGATTCGTCGTCCGAAGGCATTTATTTCCACGACTGGTACTTTTACCGGAATTATATTATTGGAGAACGGGATAGTGGCGTATATGTGATCGCAAATGAGACTACCTGTACCGCCCTGACCTTCCATAGTGTAGAAGCGTTTAATCATTATGTGGCAGAACATCACCTGCGCCCTTCTTTATGGATGCGTCGTTACGATCCTATTCACCCCGGGGAGCAACTCGACACCTTGTTATTCGCGGCATTTATGCTGAGCCCCGTCACGGTGCCGGTACTGTTGTTCTACTTATTTATTTTAGGAGGACTATTCTTCGGCAAGAAGAGGACGCGGCTTAAAATAATCTTCCTGGTAGCACTTCCGCTGTGGGTACTGATAACGGCGTTATTGCAGTGGTGTCCTCAGAGCCTGTAGCCCTGATCTGGTATACCGCTGTTTCGGCGTAACGGGAAGCCACTACGATGGCGGTACCATTGGCATGCTCGTTAAAAAGCGCCTGCACCAGCTCCGGACTATTATTATCCCTGGAAAGGTGGGACAACAACAGATGGCTCATAAAAGTGGGACGGTAGTTATTAAATATTTCCAGCGCCTGTGCGTTGGATAAGTGACCTTTCCCACCACGGATACGGTTTTTCAGGTAGTAAGGGTACCTGCCCTTGTCCAGCATTTCTGTATCATAATTGGCTTCCAGGAACGCAGCATGGCATTGCTGAAAATGACGGATCACATGCTCGCAGGGGGCGCCGATGTCGGTAAATACGCCGATGGTGACCGCATTCCCCGCCACTATAAAGCTATGTGGTTCTGAGGCATCATGATGTTTGGGAAAAGCGGTGACAGCCAGCGCGCCTATTTGTACCGGCTCATAAGGATTGAACGACATCACCAGCTGTTCATCCAGGGTAAGACCGCCATGGGTAAGGGTACTTTGGGTAATATACACCGGCAGCCGGTATTTTTTTGCCAGCACCGTTACACCCCGGATATGATCTATGTGTTCATGCGAAATAAATATCGCCTTTACTTTTGTCATTGTTAACCCCAGGCGGGCCATTCTCTTTTCCGTTTCCCTACAGGAGATGCCTGCATCCACCAACACCGCTTCACTGTCGTTACCGATGTAATAACAGTTACCGTTGCTTCCCGAATTCAATGATGTAATAAATAATGACATGCGGACAAAGGTAGAATTTCAGGTCGAGATTTGATGAACCGGTTCTTTATAAATGCAACTATGTTGCATATTGTTTTTTAAAGTATATTTGCCGGAACAGATTTCACCGCATGTTATTGACTATGCTAATGATAAAATGGGATGTATCACCGGAGATTTTCCGCATAGGCGGTTTTGCCCTGCGGTATTACAGTATCGGCTTTATGCTGGCCTTTATAGGGGCTTATATGGTACTATGGTATGTATTCCGGCAGGAGCAGCGCTCCCGGGAAACGTTGGATCGTCTGCTGGTATATATCATGGCCGGCACATTGATAGGTGCACGCCTGGGGCATTGTTTCTTTTACGATTTTGCTTATTACAAATATCATCTTTGGGAGATATTCCTGCCTTTTACTTTTACAGATGGTCGTGTCGAATTCACCGGCTACCAGGGACTGGCCAGTCATGGTGCGGCCATCGGTATTTTGCTGGCGGCGCTGCTATTCAGCTTTCGGTACCGGGTGCCTTTGATCTGGCTGCTGGACCGTTTGGCATTGGTAGTACCGCTGGCTGGCTGTTTTATCCGCATCGGCAATTTCTTTAACTCCGAAATTATCGGCATTCCTTCCCCATGGCCCTGGGCGGTGGTATTTACAAGGGTAGATGCCCTGCCACGCCATCCTGCCCAGTTGTATGAAGCAATTTGCTACGCGCTCATTTTTGTGGTGCTATGCTATGCTTATCGGCAACAGGTACCGTTTACTAAACCCGGTCGCCTGTTTGGCTATCTGCTCATCATGGTTTTCACGGCCCGTTTCATTATTGAGTTTGTAAAGGAAAATCAGGTGGCATTCGAAAAAGGCTATTTGTTAAATATGGGACAGCTGCTAAGTATCCCGCTGATCCTGCTGGGCATTTATTTTTTAAATTTTTATAAGAAGAGATATGAAGGGAGATAGACCTATAAAGGTGTACATTTTAACCGGTTTCCTCGGGGCGGGCAAAACTACCATCTTAAACAGCCTGCTGTCGCAGTTTACCGGCTATCGGAATGTGGTAATAGAAAATGAGTTCGGGAAAGTGAATATCGACGCCACACTGATTGCCGAAAAAATAGACCAGCTCTATGAACTTACCAGTGGCTGCATCTGTTGCTCACTCGACAATGACCTGATGGAAGTACTCGGCGGCATACTCCGGCAGGAACATCGCCCCGATCACGTATTCATAGAAACCACCGGCATTGCGGATGTAGGCAATATCGTCGGCATGTTCCATACCCCCGATGTGAAACGCCATTACACACTGGTCAGCACCATCTGCATCACTGATGCGGAAAATGTATTTGAACGCCTGCAACAGGTACCTGAAACCGGCAAACAAATTTCCTGCGCCGACGTGATCATCATCAATAAAATAAAACAGCTACCGGTGTCGCAACTGATCTATTTGTCGCAGCAACTGGAACAAATGAATCCACTGGCTTTTATCACCACCTCTGAAAACGGCAGCATATCCCTGGATACCCTGCAATTCCCCGAGAAGCCCTTAGTCCCGCAGGCACCGGTGCCTGCGGTGAAATCACCCCATAAAGTCAATACCGTATTGTTTCAATCCCCGCAAGCTTTCGACCTGAACATGCTGGTATTTGTGCTCGATTTTCATTGTAACGTATATCCTGACCAGTTATATCGCATTAAAGGGTATATACAGGTGAAAGATAGCCCGGACCGCATGCTGGTACAGTCTACCGGAAAATACCTGAACATCCTGCCTGCAGGACAATGGGGCGATATACCGCCGTCGTCAACGTTGGTGTTTATAGGCAAAGATTTGAAAACGGCTACTATACAGCGGATTTTGGCGCCGGCACTGAGGGGATAGCGCGCTGTAAAAATAAATTTATGGAAATTTTCGCTTTTAGCATCTTCCATAAAATTCATGGTTATGACACTCGCGCAGACTTCCTCATTTTCCATTTGTATATTCCTGTTTATCATCTTTGCCAATAAACCGGTGCTATGGAATGAAGCGGCGATCCCGACAGTCGCGTCTAATAACGCTCATGCCACTACGAAATCAGTATCCGATATTCCATTGCCGGCCGGCTACAAACGGCTGCCGCAGTTAGCAGGTACTTTTGGCGCCTGGTTGCGTACCATGCCATTGAAGCAAGACAACAAAGTATATCTCTATAACGGACAATTAAAAAATAATCAGCAGGCGCAATATGCAGTACTGGATATTTCTGTGGGCAGCAAAAACCTGCAGCAATGCGCTGATGCCGTCATGCGTTTGTATGCAGAATATTTATATGCAGCCAGATCATTCGGGGAAATCAGTTTCAACGCCACCGATGGAACAAAGATGGCGTATAGCGACTGGATGAAAGGGGATCGTTTTGTACTGAAAAACAATCGCCTTCAAAAAGTACGACAGGCAGCCCCGGGCAGCGGGCAGGCTTGCTTTGCACAATATCTTGAAACAGTTTTTTCCTGGGCAGGTACGCTATCGCTTAGCAAAGAATTAATACCGGTAAAGGATACACGTAAATTACTCCCCGGAGATGTATTTATCAGAGGCGGAGCACCCGGACATGCAGTGATCGTGATGGATGTGGCGGAAAATGCGGTAGGAGAACGGATTTTTTTGTTGGCACAAAGTTATATGCCTGCGCAGAATATCCATGTGCTGAAGAATCCCGGTGCTGCTGGTCCCTGGTACGCAGCGGGCTTTTCAGGAAAACTGTTCACGCCGGAATGGGTGTTTGATGCCAATGAGTTGACGCGGTTTCCCTGAAATGCAAGAGGGGGTTTTATATATACAACAACAGCGCATGAATAATGCGCTGTTGTGTGTTTTTGGGGCTAGCACCAATTTATTCTGTATGCGCTATATATTCATTCTCTACTTCGCCGTCTGCATATAATTTAAGGATAGCATATCCTGGTGGTGTTTCCAGGTAATAGCCTTCACCGGCAGATTCTTTATCTCCCTTACCCCACCAAAATCCGCTCATAGCACCGTTGCAACAATATCTTATGCCATTGTACACCGCGTTATCGGAGAGGTGATTATGGCCACTCAAACAAACTTTTACTTTGTCGCGGTGTTGGAAAAATAATGTTTTCAGGCGTTGATGATCGGAATGGCCACCGCCTACCAGTATAGGTGTAATGCCTAATATCGGGTAATGCGACATCACCAAAGTGGGGGTGTTGGCAGGCAGTTGTTGCAGGTCCTTTTCCAGCCACTGGTATTGTTCTTCATCCAGCGATATTTTATCGTTGTTGCCATCCAGGATAATAAAATGCCAGCCTTTGCGGGTGAAACTATAATAGCGGTACGGTATTTTCAAACGCTTTACCACATAGTCTTTACCATACATGCTATCTTCTTTGGTGGGAGCTTTCCACCAGTTATCATGATTGCCGATGCAGCTGAAAATTTCAAAACCATTTAAGCTGCTGATACAATCATCCCAGATCTGCCAGAGCT
>NZ_DATCVJ010001039.1:0-6465 GCF_036566945.1 Chitinophaga sp.
CAGGCATACATCGCCGGCGGCGGCAACTTCGTAGCTCCCGCACAAAGAATGACCGACTTCGTCAGCAAAAAAATATCGGCCTCGCTGCCCGCATGTTCCTATGTTCCTGGCCTGCATAGCACCGACCTCCGTACTGTACTACCCAAAGTAGTACACCAACGCCTGGCAGGCGCCTTTAAAGCATTTGGCCGCAAAATGAAAGGATATTATACAGAAAACGCAGTACTGGTGGCCACAGAATCACGCACCTCTTCCCCGGTACGCATTCCACGCAACAACGATACACTCGAACATCCACAGGTAGTAGGTCTGTATCCCTGCGCGGAGGGCGCAGGATATGCAGGAGGAATTGTATCTGCCGCCATGGACGGAGAACGCGTGGCCGCCATCATCGCAGATAAACTACGATAAATATCCGGGTAGGATATTATGATTAATTATTGCGGATTAATCATTAATTTTTCACCATGAACCTACTCGAAGTTAAACACCTGAAAAAGCATTATCAAACCCATAAAGCGGTAGATGATGTTAGCTTTGATATACAACAGGGCAGCATCTTCGGATTACTGGGACCCAACGGCGCCGGTAAAACAACGCTACTACGCATGATTACCGGCATCTTCTATCCCGACGAAGGCCAGATACTTTTTAACGGCCAAAAATTTGACCCACAAAACGACGTGCAATACATCGGCTACATGCCGGAAGAAAGAGGGTTGTACAAAAAAATGATGGTAGGGGAACAAACCCTCTACCTCGCCCGCCTGAAAGGACTCAGCAAAAAAGAAGCGGTACAGAAAATTAAATACTGGTTCGATAAGTTCGATATCAACTCCTGGTACAACAAAAAAGTAGATGAGCTCAGTAAAGGCATGCAACAGAAAGTACAGTTCATTTCTACCATCCTGCACCAGCCCAAACTACTGATACTCGATGAACCCTTTTCCGGCCTCGATCCCATCAATTCCAACCTGATCAAACAGGAAATATTTAACCTCAGCCAGCAAGGTACCACCATCATCTTTTCTACACACCGCATGGAACAGGTGGAAGAAATCTGCGATCATATCATGCTGATTAACAAAGGCAAAAAAATACTCGATGGCAGCGTACAGCAAATACAACAGGACTTTAAACAGGGCCTCTTCAAAGTAGGACTGGGGACCATGCCCAACCCGGCTCAAATGGCCACCTGGCACTTTAATATTGTGCAAACACATGATAAGGCGTTTACTGTGAAAATGAATGAAGACAGCACTACCAACGATATCCTCCTGCACTTCATCCGCCAGGATATTCCTGTCACCTATTTCGAAGAACTCCTTCCCTCTATCAACGAGGTATTTATCACCCAGGTACAGCAAACTGAAAATGCCACCGCCAACGTGGCCACTCTTCCGCTGAACTAATTATGCTGCTTACTTATGGAAAAAATATGGCTCATTATAAAACGGGAATTTTTTACACGCGTCCGTAAAAGATCTTTCCTTGTCACCACTTTACTGGTACCACTGGCTTTTGCGGCCATGATCATTGTTCCTATACTACTGGCCACCAGTTCTACCGAACATAAACGCATCGCCGTGGTGGATGACAGTGGCTTATTCGAAAACAAATTCCCCGACACTAAAGGGGTGTATTTCAAATATCTCCAACACCAAAACATCGACAGCCTTAAACTGCACTATGAAGACAAAGGCTATGAAGGTGTATTGTACATTCCACAGTTTGATATCAGCCGCCCTTCCGGATTCGAATTTTATAGCAGCGGTCAGGCCAGCATTACCATTGAAAGCAGTATTAATAAGGATATCAATGATATCATTGAAAAGAAACGCCTGGAACTGCAGGGGATTGATCAATCCAAAATGGATGGAATCCGGTCTAATGTGGAAGTCACCTTTAAAAACGGCAAAGAAGAGAAAAAAGGTAACTCCTGGGTGGCCTACGGCGTAGGCTATGCCAGCGGATTCATTATTTACATTGTCCTGTTACTGTTTGGTACTTCCGTCATGCGCGGCGTGATGGAAGAAAAGGTGAGCCGTATTGCGGAAGTGATGATTTCCAGTGTGAAACCCTTTCAGCTCATGATGGGCAAAATCATTGGTATTGCGGCGGTTGGATTGCTGCAGTTTTTTATATGGGGCATTCTCGTTACCGCTATTTATTCCCTGATCCCCTTATTCTTTTCGCCCGAAAGCATGCAGGCAGCAGCGCAGGGTGGCGCTATGGCGCAAACCAGTCAGGCCGATCAGGTAGAAATGATTCACAAAATGAGAGAGCTGGTAGGTAGCATTCATTGGAGCCTCATCGTTCCCTGTTTTGTATTGTACTTCCTTGGTGGCTACCTGTTTTACTCTTCTTTGTATGCAGCGATTGGTAGTCTTGCTAACGAAGACGCCTCCGATATACAACAACTTACTATTCCTGTAACTGTGCCTATCATCATCGGCATTATGATCATGATGAAGGCCGTGCAGGACCCGGGCAGCCCGCTGGCGGTATGGGGTAGCATTATTCCCTTTACTTCACCGATGGTGATGATGGCCAGACTCCCTTATGGCGTGCCGGGCACGGTTCCTTACTGGCAACTGGCACTGTCGTTCGCCTGCCTGATAGGCGGCTTTATATTCACTACATGGGCAGCCGGCAGAATATACCGCACCGGCATATTGATGTATGGCAAAAAGATTACGTTGAAAGAAGCCGTGAAGTGGGTAGTGAGGAAACCGTAAATAGCTATTAGCAGTTAGCTTTTAGCAGTTAGCAAAATGCAGCGGAGATATGCGGGGAAAGAAAATATATTCGCTTATGTCTCCGCTGCATTTTGCTAAAAGCTAAAAGCTAACGGCTAAAAGCCTAATCGTTGCCTGAAACTCTGTCCAGATCTCTTCCAGCACGAGCGCAGCGGGTTTAATATCATGTATCAGTGCGCTCACCTGGCCTATTTCCAGTTCCCCTTCCTCGAGGTTACCTTCAAACATACCGGTTTTTGCGCGGGCACGGCCCAGCAGTGCTTTCAGGGTGTCTGCATCTGCGCCGTTATCTTCTGCTGCTTTAATGGCCTGGTAAAAATTGTTTTTGATCAAACGTACCGGGGTTAGTTTCTTTAAACTGAGCATGGTATCACCTTCTTTTGCGTTAACCACCGCTTGTTTAAAATTTATATGGGAAGATGCTTCGGGGGTGGCTACAAAACGACTGCCTACCTGTACACCGTCGGCTCCCAGCGCAAAAGCTGCCGCCATGGCTTTTCCGGAACCTATTCCACCCGCTGCTATCACCGGTATTTTTACCTGCTCACATACGGCAGGAATCAATACCATGGTAGTTGTTTCTTCGCGGCCATTATGACCGCCAGCTTCAAAGCCTTCTGCCACTACCGCATCTACACCAGCCACCTCGCTTTTCAGTGCAAAGGCAGCACTGGATACTACGTGTACTACTTTAATGCCCGCAGCCTTCAGTACCGGTGTCCATGTTTTTGGGTTTCCGGCAGAAGTGAATACTATTTGTACGCCTTCTTCCAGAATTATATTTATCAGCTGTTCTATATCAGGATACAGCAAAGGTAGATTTACGCCAAAGGGTTTGTTGGTAGCCTGTTTACACTGCTGTATATGCGAGCGCAGCACATCGGGGTACATACTACCGGCACCAATCAGACCCAGACCACCGGCATTACTAACAGCACTGGCTAAACGCCAGCCACTCGCCCAGATCATACCTGCCTGGATAACAGGATATTGAATATTGAATAAGGAAGTGATACGGTTGCTCATAGTAGCGAATATACTTAAAAGCAGAAAGCAGAAGGCATAAAGCAAAAAGCTATTGTGGCGGATATTTAATCGCGACAATAGCTTTTTGCTTTTAGCTTTATGCTTTGGGCTTACCCCAGATCTATTTCTGTATTATCGCCAATGTTCAGGCTCTGACTCAATCCGCGGATATTGGCATCACTACCAATCAGCGAGGATTTCAACACCACTTCATACAGGTTGCTGAAAGAACCGATAATAGAATCCTTTACGATAGAGTAGTTGATGACCGTATTGTCGCCTATGGCCACATTAGGGCCAATAATAGCGTTCTTGATATTACATCCTTCCCCAATACTTACCGGCGGAATGATGATCGTATTTTCATACGGCAATACCGGGTTATTAGCGAGTTTATATTTCTTCAGCAAAATGGCATTTGTTTCCAGCAGCGTGTCTTTACGACCACAATCAAACCAGTTGGATACTTTAAAGCCATTGAACTGTACGCCATGTTCAATCATGCATTCCAGCGCATCGGTGAGCTGGAACTCATCATGTGATTTTATTTTATTGTCGATGTTGCTTTGCAGGCAATCATACAGTTGGGTAGTTTCCTTGATCTTGTAAAGCCCTACCAGCGCCATGTTCGACTTAGGAATCTGTGGCTTTTCCACTACCCGGGTAATTTTGCCTGTTTCATCCAGTTCTGCTACACCGAAGTTACGCGGGTCATCTACTTTCTTCAGGCCCAGCATAGAATAAGGAGAAGCGATTACTTCTTTGAAATCACATTCACAAATAGTATCTCCGAGTACGATCAGTATTTCATCGTTGCCCACGATATCACGGGTGAGTGATAACGCATGGCCAGTGCCTTCGCGGCTATTTTGCTGTACAAAATGACAGGTGAGTTGTGGATACTTCTTTTCCACATAGTGCTGGATTTTTTCTCCCAGGTAACCTACCACAAATACAAATTCCGTGATACCTGCATCCACCAGCTGATCAATGATGATACTGAGAATGGTTCTGCCGGCTAAAGGTATTAATGCTTTAGGCTGTGTATATGTATGTGGACGAAGCTTGGTGCCTGCCCCTGCCACTGGTATTATTGCCTTCATTGCTTGTTGTAGTTAGGATGATAGCGTTTGCTGCTCGAATGCGCGAAAATAGGATAATTAGCGCAAAGGAAAAAGGGCACGCAAAGGAGCAAAGCAGCAAAGTAGCAAAGTATTTCCCTTTCCTGCCTACTTTGCTGCTTTGCTCCTTTGCGTGAGCTTTTCGCTTGCTATTGATCCGGCTTTCATTTATTTTTGCACCAAATTTAAGGCAACATGCAAAGAGACCAGCAAATATTTGATTTAATCGGCCAGGAATTGGAGCGTCAGCGCCATGGCATTGAGTTGATCGCATCTGAAAACTTTACCAGCTACCAGGTAATGCAGGCGATGGGACAAGTGATGACGAATAAATATGCCGAAGGCTATCCTGGCAAAAGATATTATGCAGGCTGCGAAATTGTGGATCAAAGCGAACAATTGGCGATAGACAGAGCTAAACAAATATTTGGTGCAGCTTATGTGAACGTACAACCTCACTCTGGGGCACAGGCCAATGCTGCTGTAATGCTGGCTATTCTCCAACCAGGCGATAAAATCCTCGGTCTGGATCTGAGCATGGGCGGTCACCTTACCCATGGTTCTGCTGTGAACTACTCCGGAAAACTTTACCAGCCTCATTTCTACGGTGTTAACAAAGAAACCGGCCTGGTAGAATATGATAAAATGGCCGAAATCGCCAACCGCGAAAAACCAAAACTGATTGTTTGCGGTGCATCTGCTTACAGCCGTGACTGGGATTACAAACGTATCCGCGAAATAGCTGACCAGGTAGGCGCCTTTGTAATGGCAGATATTGCACACCCTGCAGGTCTGATCGCCAAAGGATTACTCAACTCTCCATTTGCACATTGTCATTTCGTTACCACTACCACCCACAAAACACTGCGTGGTCCCCGTGGCGGTATGATCATGATGGGCGCAGATTTCGAAAACCCATTTGGTCTGAAAACACCAAAAGGTGAAACCCGCATGATGAGCTCCCTCATTGATACCGCTGTATTCCCAGGTATCCAGGGTGGTCCGCTCGAACACATCATCGCTGCTAAAGCTGTTTCCTTCTTCGAAATCCTGTCTGACGATTATACCGTATACGCCAACCAGATTTTGAAAAATGCGCAGTCAATGGCGAAAAGCTTTGTTGGTAAAGGCTATGAAATCATTTCCGGCGGTACCGATAATCACCTGATGCTGATTGACCTCCGTAATAAAAATATCTCCGGTAAAAAAGCAGAACAAACACTCGTTAAAGCAGATATCACTGTTAATAAAAACATGGTACCATTCGACGATAAATCTGCCTTTGTTACTTCCGGTATCCGTGTTGGTGTTCCGGCTATTACCACCCGTGGTATGAACGAAAGCCATATGGGCCAGATCGTTGACTGGATCGATCAACTGCTGATGGATGCTGACAACGAAGCACTCATCACCAGCGTAAGAGGCGAAGTGAATACATTTATGAAACAGTTTACCCTGTATCCTGAACTGTAAACATTACTACATATAATTAAGTCAAAAAAGAGGAGGTCTGTGTAAGACTTCCTCTTTTTTGTCTTACTCAGGATTATACTGATTTT
>NZ_DATCVJ010001040.1:0-1602 GCF_036566945.1 Chitinophaga sp.
CCTGCGCTGTTTTCCTGCCTTCTGCCAGATTACGATTCACCACGGCTATTTCTATCGGATTGGTACTACCAAGATTTAACACCTGTTCCACCATATCACCTGGTTCAAATGATATGCTGGCTGTAGGAATTTCTTTGGCAACAGCGGCCCGTAGTTTTTCCCTGAAAACGGCGATGGGAATAATACCTTTCTTCAGCTTTATTTTAGTAACCGATTCCTGTGGTCCACTTGTCCACAAATGAATATAGTTCACAGGAAAGCTGGAAGGCTGTGTTCCAACAAAGGCCGATGTAATCTCTGTATTTCCTTTGCCGGCAATGCTGTCGGACAAAGATAAAAGTCGCCGGGTGGCATCCTCTGTGCGCTCAAAGCGCGTACCAACAGGAAGGCGCAACCTAACTTGCGTTTGCCCGCTATCGGTTTGCGGGAATAGTTCTGTTCCGGTAAATGAGAATAGGAGCAAAACCAGACCGACTGAAATAACCAGAAATAATGTGGTTACCCACCCGAAACCCGATTGAAATCGTTGCCCTGCGGAAGCATACCTTTGTTTTATTTTATAGTAAAATCCTTTATCCTGCTTATCCTTGTTATTCAGGTGATCTTTCAGCAACCAGTTGGATACTACCGGAACAAAACTCTGAGATAAAAGAAATGAGGCGATCATAGCAAATCCTACCGCCAATGACAGCGGCATGAACATGGCTTTAGGCACACCATTCATGAACATAGCAGGTACAAAAACGGCCAGGATGCTTAGTAAAATCAATAGTTTTGGTCCGGCTATTTCCCTACAGGCATCTGCGATAGCACGAGCTTTATTCTTGCCCATTTCCTGATGCCGATGTATATTCTCAATCGTTACCGTTGCCTCATCTACCAGTATTCCCACGGAAAGTGCCAGACCTCCCAGGGTCATGATATTGATTGATTGGCCGGTTAAATATAGTAGTGTAGTGGATGATAAAAGCGCCAGCGGGATAGTCATTATAACAATCAATGCACTACGGCGGTCACCGAGAAATAACCATACCATCAAGCCTGTAAGTATGGCTCCCAGTCCACCTTCAAACAACAGGCTTTTCAACGAATTAATAACGTATCCTGATTGGTCAAATTCATAAGTAACCTTAATATCTGCTGGTATGGCGTCCTGCATATCCGGCAGCGATGCTTTCACTCGCTGTACAACATCCCAGGTAGCCGCATCTGCACGTTTGGTAACCGGAATATACACAGATCGTTTGCCGTTAATTAATGCGTAGCTGGTGGTCACATCAGCTCCCAGCGTCACATTGGCAATATCTTTTACATATACTGCCGGACCTGCGCCCAATTGCAGCGGTGTATTCTGCAAGTCCTGCAACGTTTCAATGACACTGTTTTGTGGCGTGATGTAGGTGGTATCACCAATGCGAACATTACCGGCGGGGGAAATAGTATTAAATTTAGCTATAGTCTGTACCACCTGATCAGGTGAAAGATTGTGCCCCCGCAGCTTTTCAGGATCTATAGTGATCAGCACTGTTTTTTGATTCCCCCCGAATGGAGGCGGCGCAGATACACCTGGTAATGTAGAAAACATCGGTCGTACCTTAAACA
>NZ_DATCVJ010001041.1:0-2651 GCF_036566945.1 Chitinophaga sp.
GAGGTAAAAGCAATACTGGACGTAGACAGTGAACACGTGGATCACTTTGATACCACCGATCAGCAATTTCTGGAAGAAATTGTGGCACTGATTATGTTATAGCACAGCGAAATTTTGTGTCATTGATTTATTGAAGAACCATATGCTTTTTTTTCGTAAAAAAAATACAGACACCGCTCCGGCTGCAGACCTGCTTGCTTTCATGCATACAGACATACACTCCCATCTCCTCCCTGGTGTAGATGATGGGGTGCCCGACCTCGCCACTTCCCTGCATTTTATTGAACAGCTCCGGGAAATGGGCATCCAAAAAATTATTACTACGCCACATATTATGATGGACCGGTATCCCAATTCGGTGAATACGATGGCCGCCCCCTACCTGGCTGTAAAGGCTGCACTGGCGCAACAAAATATGTCGATTCCGTTTCACCATGCGGCAGAGTATTACCTGGATGAACAATTCGAAGCATTGATGACATCGCCGCTGCTCACGCTCGATGGACAGATGGTGCTGGTGGAAATTTCCTTCATGTCTGCTCCCCCACAATTGCATCAATGGCTTTTTGACATATCGGCACTCGGCTATACCCCACTGCTGGCACATCCGGAACGGTATAGCTATTGTCATAAAAACTTTGAGCTGTATCAGCAGTTTAAACAATGGGGCTGTAAATTCCAGGTAAACCTGTTATCGCTCACCGGATACTATGGCAAACACATTCAACTGGCCGCGGAAAAACTCATAGAACTGGAGATGATTGATTTCATTGGAACAGATTTGCATCATGAGAAACACCTGCGGGCAATTACTGATATTGGTAAAAATAAAAAGTTACGACAGGTGCTGGAGAACTATCCGTTTGGGAATGCAGCGTTGTGATAGGTGCGTATAATAAATAACGAAAAATTTGCAGTAACAGAATAGTAGCACAACAAACCCGGAAGTCCATCAGCACTATTCCATTACTGCAACTAAATAATAAAACAGGATTATTTCTTAGTGCAAGTGGTGGTAGTCCTCGTTGTCATGCCACTTGTAGTAACTGTTTATACTACTTCACCAACATCAAAGAGCCGGTTTGTTTACGCGCCTGCTTTTTACTATCCGTATAAATAACCACCCATATGTAATTACCAATAGGCTGCTGCGCCCCATCCCAGGCGCCTTCCGGATCACTGGTTTGAAAAACACGTGCTCCCCATCGATTATATACTTCCATTCTATAATCACTCACATCGTCATGTAATTTTACCCGGAACAAATCATTCTGCCCGTCCCCATTGGGTGAAAAGGCTGTAGGTACGAATACAGCGCATTCGCGGATGTTCCGGATGATCTCCACATTTCCATCTGTAGCACAATCATGCGCATCCTTTACGTTGAAATGAAAACTCCCGGCATCCAGCCCCGACCAACTGCTATCGCCCTGCCAGGGCTTATTATCCAGGCTGTACGCATACGGAAGCGTACCACCCGTGAGATCCAGCATGATCTTACCATCCATTGTAGTGGTACAACTGACATCTTTTTTACGTGCTGCGACAAGAGTCAGTTGCGCAGGCTCTTTTACGTCGATGCCATCAAGTTGCTCGGTGCAGTTTCCTTCATCTTTTATCAACATCCGGTAATTTCCCGGCGTTAAGTTTTTAAAAGTGGGCGTGTATTCCGGGTGCGTGCTGCCATCGAAATAATAACGATAAGGCGGCGTGCCACCATCTGTTTCCAATGCAATGCTGTTGTCGTTTTCACCATAGCAGCGGGAAGGTGTTACCATCACTTTGCTTTTCACTTCCTTTCCGATGATGGTAGCGCGCTGTGTAACACTCACTCCGTTGGGATGAGTCACCGTAACATCATAATCGCCGGGCGCCAGGCCGCTGATATGCGGCGTGGTTTCACCGCCGGGACTCCACCGGATAGTACAGCTACGGGTTACGCCCATAATAGCTACGCTGGCCTCTCCGGTGCGCTCACCTTTACAGGTATGTTTCAGTGAGAGCGAAAGCTGCGGTGTTTCCAGCAACGAGGCCGACAAATTATCCATCAATAAAGCAGATCCATAAATACTTTTCTCGCAAGGCAATGCTGCATCTGCCATCAGGATGATAAACTTATAATTGCGTGCGGGATGAAAAGCAAAAGAATAACGCTTCCAGGTGGTGTGAAAAAAGGCGCCTGAACTCCACAGTCTTTCTGCGGTATCCTTAGGTGTATTACCACCGTATACAGTCAGATTACCATAGCAGGTGAGAGAAGAATAATTGGGAGCATAGGCCAGGTCCATGGCTATTGTGTAGCTTTTGCCGCCAATCAGCGCGGCTTCCTGGCTAATGGATTCCAGGTAAGTGGGACCGCTGTGCATACCTATATAAGTGGCTCCATCGGAAGCGGGCAGATTAATACCAAATACTCCTGGTTGTATGTCGGGGGTGTTGCCACCGATCCAGGGCGTTGGCACTTTGCCCTGCCCCGGGGTTCCTTCCAGGGAAGGGTTTTTTAGCAAAATATCCTGTGCGGTAAGGGGATGTAAGGCGCTGATTATACAGAATAATACTGCTGCAAGGTGTTTATATACACCGGACACGACATCGGAATATTTTAACAGCAGTGGTTTCATAGTTACTACAGATTTTATGGATAGTTCTCA
>NZ_DATCVJ010001042.1:0-2009 GCF_036566945.1 Chitinophaga sp.
CCGGGTTATATAGCTGCTACATTAATGATCTTGTTTACCTTCTTCACAAAGTCTTCTGCTTCAGAAGGACTGATCAACCATTTTTGTTTATCTGATTCTATCAGCACCAGGTTTTCCCGGTTGGTACACCAGCGTTGGTACTTTCCTATTTCACTGGAGCGGTAGGTACCCAGGTAACCGAATACGCCTCCTAAAGCCAGTAAACGGGAGCTGCTGCCCAGGTCTTCTTCAGTGATACTTCTCAGTCTTACCACATCCTCCATCATAATAGTGATGCTATAGAGCGGCCGCTTGATAAGTATAGCCGTTGCCGTGATAGTGTAATATTGAGGGCTCAGGCACCAGGCTACTATGATAACAGGTACCAGAATAAACAGCAGCATCGTGGTGCTAACAGAGTCGTGGGAAATATCAGTTATCTGTCTGCATAAAAAAACCAATGTAAGAATGATGACAAGATTAGTGACCAGTTTTGAATTATCATCCAGTGGGGCGGCGTATCGCATATGTTCCTCTCCTTTAGTTCGATCAGTAAGATAAAAAAAAATAATTATATGCTATCATACTTCCCTGTTTTTTCTTCCATGGTCACATCGCTGTCCTTTCTTATCTGCATTTTTATATACACTAATAATTGAGAGGCACCGGCTTTAAAACATACTTCCTGGGTTTGGCGGACTACTTCCATCAGCTCTTCATAGGTTCCTTCCATGACTGTTTCGAAAGGGCATACCCGGTATTTTACACCGGATGCTTTGATCACGGCAATGGCTTCATCTACGACCGCATATACCTGTTCTGAAGGCACTGAAGGAATGATTTGCAGTGCTAAATTGATCTTATTACTCATCTTTCTAACTATTTTTTATTTATTGATTATTAATTATTTACAAAGTATACCTACTGGATTAGTTTAATCAAAACCTATTCTAAATTAGTTGTTTTTTATGGTACTCCGGGTGAAAAGCGGTTTTATTCCTAAAGAATCAATTTAGATAATTCTTATGAATATTTATTAATCAATATTTTAGGTGAGATAAAATAACATAAAAATGGCTCCTGTCACCAGCACTTGTTTTCGTTATGTATATAAATAATATTTCATTCATATTCCTGGTATTGGAATGATTTCCCCGTGTAAAATACGAAGGCAACACGTTCCTTAAAACGTATTGCCTTCGTAAAAAATAATTATCGGTATTTATTTTTTGATCGCGAGATAATTAAACTCATCCAGTCTTTCAAAAGTAAAATCCGCCAAAGAGCTCAACTTATCGTTTACAGTATTGTCTCCTTCGTAACGTTCAAAAATAATACGAAGGTGAGGTGTTTGCTGGATAAATTGTCTGGCGCCTTCCAGCACGTCTGTTTCCATTCCTTCCACATCCAGTTTCACCACCAGCCGGCTACCAGGGGCAAAGCCAAGTTCGGATAACAGATCATCCAATCTCTCGATGGGAATATTTCCACCTTCCTTGTTATCACGGTCTATGTAACTCGAGCCCGTAACGGTACTCATGATGTTGAAGTTTACTTTTTCCTGGTGACTACCCAGCCCACAGGCGAAGAGCTTTACTTTGCTACCCACGTTATTGAGTTTTATGTTCTCTTCCACCGCCTTAAAGTTCACTGGTTCAAAAGCAACACAGGGTACTCCCTGGCTACCCAGCCAGATATCATACTCACCTATACAGGCGCCAATGTCAATAAACCCATCGAGCTGCCCCTGATCCAATTGTTGCTTCAGATAATTACGTACCTTTTTTTCATATGCATAGTTGATGAACTGAAAATCAGTGGTACCTGCCCTTATTTTGAAACGCCCCAAAGCCGATCGGGCGTTCCAGCCCCTCAAGGTAGGTTTGTTTAATAGCACCAGCTTAAGGGAAGCCTTGAGCGAATTCCAGTCGTTATGCCGGATATATTCACTGAAGTAAGCTACGTACTGTTTGTATTTAGAAAGATTTCTCCACGATGGGTAATAGGCTGCGTCTTTCATAACCTTGGGG
>NZ_DATCVJ010001043.1:0-3166 GCF_036566945.1 Chitinophaga sp.
CATGTACTGATGGCAAAATATCAATTGAAGAGCAGTTGTCAAAACTAATAGCCAAACTTGAATTATTAGGTGAGCGATTTACAGAGGAACGTGCTGTACAAAAGAAATGGCATGATGATTATGAAGAAGAACAGCGCATTCGCAAGGAGCGGATAGAACGTAAGAAAAGAGAAATGAGCAAGGTGAGGCAGTTACTTCAAGATAGCCATCGTTCAGAAAAGGCAGAGGAAATCCGGAGATACATCGACCGGCTCGAACAAAAAATGATGATGGATAGTCAGGATATATCCGAAGAAATGAGGTTATGGCTGGAGTGGGCCAGGCAAAAGGCGAATTGGATAGATCCATTGATAAATCAGCAAGACGAGTGGTTAGATGCCAATGACCGTGATAGCTTATCTAAAGAAAATAAGCTCGATGAGAATTCCTCTATTGAATATAATGCCGCTACGTTGTCATCTCAAAAGGACTGGTGGCCTGGGCAAAAATGGTATTCCAGAAAATAATTTTCCTTGTAGCCTGCGTAGTTTCTGAGCGTATAAAATACTGTATCAATAAAGAAAAGAGTATTGGCTTTCACGATAACCTTTTCATCGTAGATATCTTTGAGAATCAATCCTAACTCTTTATTGTAATAATTGCTGGTAGGAAGTCCATTCCTTAATGTATTTTCAAAACCGTTGTATCCCAGTAAATTGTTGGATTCACCACCTCTGGTAAGATATTCGGATTCGTTTGGGGCTTGTTTTATTGAAAGGTTCCTTTCCGATGCATAGGTTTTTAAGAATTCGACCTGCTCTTTTTTTGCGACTACTTTACTTTCGAAATCTCTTTTAACCGTTGTACTTGTGCTAAAGCTTGCGCATAAGATATTCCTGGTTGCTGTGCAATTATCTGCTGCCCTCTCAATGATAATTCCGTCAAGGATATTTTTAAGTTTGCTTCTGGTATCACTAGTATCCATTTGAAGTGCATGACGACCTGCATAATTTACAGCAGAAAATATTTACAAACAACATCTTTTCTAGTTCTTTTTCTTACCGTCCACCTCTTCATTACGCAGCAACTTCAATACCGCCTTTATCATGAATCATCTTAAAGAAATATAATCCGGATATTTTTTTTAACTTCCCTTTTCAACGTTATGAAAATACAAACAGGGAATAAGATGACTAAGTCAGCTGTCTTTTGGATATTGTATTGCTTAGCCATGCTGACTAAAGTTTCTGCTCAGATGCCTTCGTCACTCAATTACCTGGGTATTGAGCAGGGCCTTTCCAATAACGCCGTTACCAGTATTTACCAGGACCATAACGGGTTAATGTGGTTTGGCACCTACGATGGCCTCAACCGCTACGACGGCTACAACTTTACCACTTACAGGAACGAATTTAATGACGCCGGTTCTTTGGCCAACAACCGGATCGCCTGTATTACAGAAGACCACAACAATCGCCTCTGGATTGGTACCCGTCGCGGTGTGAGCATTTATAATAACAGGTCTGGTCGTTTCTCCGGCCTCACTTATTTGCCATATAAAGCGACTATCGAAAAAAAAATACAGGTAACGGTAAATGTCATTAAAGCCGGCGACCGGGAAAGAATGTTTATCGGTACCGATCGTGAAGGACTGCTGGTTTATAGCGGTAAGGGACCCGCCCTGCAGGCGCCACTTGCCAATGGGAACACACATTATGAGGTGATGTCAGTAGCGTTGACGGAGTCACAACAAGCCTGGTTGTTTGTGCGGAACGTGGGACTGTGCCGCTATGATAATAAAAGCGGCATGGTCAACGTGATCAATGATAGTATCCGTAACGGCACCGCGCTGCTGGCCGATCACAACGGCCACCTGTGGCTGGGTACCTACGAAGGAGTATATAAATATAGCATTGCATCCAACTTATTCGATAATGTACTGATTACCCATTCCAACAGGGTAGTGGATCTGATGATTGACCGGCAGCATAAACTCTGGATAGCATGCGACGGTGAAGGTGTTTTTACAATGTCGCTGGACAACAACCAGATCAATCGATTGTTATCACCTCAGCATAAAGATCTGCTGACCAGCACCGCTGTGTTCTCCATATTTGAAGATCGTGAGGGCCGCAAATGGATAGGTACGCTGCGCGGAGGCGTTAATATTCTGGATCCCAAACGCACCGGATTTGCCAGCATCACAAATGATCCTCTCAATTCCAATAGCCTGATCAATAATTTTATTTTGTCCCTTTGCGAAGATGAAGACCATAACATCTGGATAGGTACGGACGGCGGCGGTTTAAGTATCTGGAACCGGGAACAGGATAAATTTACCAACTTTAAACACCTGTCCGGCAACAATCATTCGTTATGCAACGATTTCGTGACCAGCATTCTCAGTGACGATCAGCATACCATATGGCTCACCACCTGGAATGATGGTATCTATCGGTATAATAAAGGCGCCCGCACTTTTGAAAACTATCCTTGTTTTAACCCGCTGACCAACAGAGAAGATAAAAATACCTGGATATTGTATGAAGATATGCAAAAGACCCTATGGGCCGGTGTTTGCACCAACGGACCTTTATACAGGCTTAATAAAAGTGCGAACCGTTTTGAAGTGTTTGACAGCAGTCTTACTAACATCCTTTCTCTCGCAGAAGACAGCAGCGGCAACTGTTGGGCGGGAAATTATACTTCTTTGATACAGGTAGACCGGGTTCATAAAAAGCATCGTTTTTTCAATATCGGTTATCCGGTCCGCGCTTTTCATGAAGACAAAGATGGTCATTGCTGGATAGGTACCGAAGGAGGTGGCTTATTGCTGTTTAACCGGGAAACCGGCGCCTATACCCGATTTACAAAGGCCGTTGGCCTTTCCAATAATTCCATCCTGAAAATAATGGAAGATAACAACGGTTATCTCTGGATCAGTACCTTCTACGGCATTTCCAGGTTTAACCCCAGGGAAAAGACTTTCAGGAATTTTTCGCAGTCAGACGGATTGCTTAGCAACCAGCTGAACTACAACGCAACACTGGCGCTGTCGACCGGTGAATTTATGTTTGGCGGTATCAAAGGGCTGAATATTTTTTATCCCGATAGCCTGTACTACCATTCGAATATGCCGGAAGTATTACTTACAGGATTAAAGGTCAATAACATTCCGGTGCAACAG
>NZ_DATCVJ010001044.1:0-7177 GCF_036566945.1 Chitinophaga sp.
CGGCACCACCATTTACCTCGGTACCGACCGCGAAGCCAGCATCTTCGATATGAAACAACGTACCATCGAAATTTCTGATAACCTCACCTGGCGCAAAGGAAAACATACGGTGTTACTGGGTACGCACAATGAACTGTACCGCATCAACTACGGGTTTGTGAATAGCTGGAATGGCCGTGTGGACTATCTCAGCATTGAAGATTATCTCAACAACAACCCTTACCGCGTAAGAGGAAGTTATAACTATACCAACAACAGCCGGGATTATATCCTGGAAAACCCGGAAGCGAAGTTCAATGTAAATATGCACAGCGTATATGCACAGGATGAAATACAGGTAACCGACAAACTGAAACTGATTCCGGGCCTGCGTGCCGACTATACCTGGCTGCCGGAAAAGCCGGCGCTGAGTGATAAAACACAGAACGCCATAACAGATGGTTTCTTTGGTAACACTTACACCTATACGCCGCTCAACCGCATCAACAACGGCTACCTCGGCAAAGTGCAGGTATCGCCGCGCCTGGGTTTCCGCTTCGACTGGAAAGGCGATCAAAGCCTGATTGTACGCGGTGGAACGGGTCTGTTTACCGGCCGTATTCCTTTCGCCTGGATAGCCTACGCGTATTATAACAATGGCATCAACTACGGCTCTTTTGACCAGAAAGCCGATACCAAAGCATTTGCACCGGGCAGCGATCCACTAAAACCGAATCCAAATGGGATCGCACAATTTATTGAACTGAACGGCGCCCTGATGAATAACCGCAACGCAGGTAAAACACAGGTAGATGTACTGGACAACAACTTTGTGATGCCACAGGTATGGCGCAGCAGTGTAGGGGTGGATTATCTCAGCCCTGCAGGATTTAAATACACCGTGGAAGCGATGTACACCAAAACATTAAAAGATGTGCTGTTCCAGCAGGTGAATATCAAAGACGATCCAAAATACTATGGGTACGATAAAGACCGTCAGCAACCTATTTATAGTGGCACGGTAGACCCTCATTTTTCCAATGCTTACCTGTTAAGTAACACCAGTAAAGGTTACCGCTACAGCATTACCGGTAGCGTGAACCGCAGCTTCCCTTCGGGTATCCAGGCTTCGCTGGCCTATACCTATGGCGGTTCCAAAGATATTTCCAATGGTATCCGTAACTCCATGGAAAGCAACTGGCAGCTGAATCAGGCACTCAATCCCAACAATCCCGGACTGGCATGGTCAAACTTTGATGTGCGTCATCGTGTAGTCGGCAACGTTACTTACCACAAAGCCTGGAGCAACACCTGGGTGAGTACCCTCACCATTTTTGCTACGGCACAATCGGGCAGCCCCTTTACGTACGGCGTGGTGAATAACAGTATACAAGGTTTACCGCAACAGGTGAGCCTATTGTACATCCCCACAGCAGCAGAAGCCGTGAATTATTTCCAGGGCAAAGGGGTGAGCGCAGAAGAACAGGCCGCTGCTTTCAATGCCTACATTGATAGCGATAAATACCTGCGGTCCCGCCGGGGACAGTTCACCGAACGTAATGCCGGCCGCACGCCCTGGAACATCCAGGCGGATCTGCACTTTGCGCAGGAATATCATTTTGGTGCCAAACAGTTCATCACTTTCACCGTGGATATTGTGAACCTGACCAACCTGGTCAATAGCAGCTGGGGTAAAGTATATTTTTCACCGAACACCTTCAATTCTACTGCCAGTACCGGTTTGACGCCGGTATTTCCGGCACAGCAGAACCCCGGCGCTTACCCGGTATATACTTTCGAAAATCCGGGCAAGCCTTATTCGGTCGATTTCTTTAATTCCCGTGCACAGGTGCAAATGGGCCTGCGGTATTCTTTTTAAAGTGATTAATACACACAACATGAAAAAATATTTATCCCTGCTGGCGCTCTGCTGTATACTGATCGCAGCCTGCAGGAAAAATAATGATAACGATGCGGTGGCGCTGAATGTAAAAACATTCTGGCCTAACAGCGGAAATGCAGGTACTATCGTCACCCTGCAAGGGCAGGGGTTTAACAAAGAAGTGACCGTAAGTTTTAATGGTACTGCTGCGAAAGTAGTAGATGCCCGTGATTCCATCCTGATAGTATTGGCCCCGGAGCAGGGGAGCACTGGTACCTTACAGGTACAATCCGGTGAACGAAAAATGGATCTGGGAACCTATACCTACCAGGCGTTGAGTTTACATAATGTAAGCCCGGCTAACGGTCCCGCAGGTACGAATATCGCGATTCATGGCGCGGGCTTCAGTAGTTTGGAAGGGCCGCCTACGGTTACCGTAAACGGCAAGGTGGCACTGATTACCAGCGCCACGGATACTTTGCTGGTAGCCGCGGTGCCGGTAGGGGCAGGGAGCGGTAAAATAGCCGTCACGGTAAATGGCAAAGCAGTGAATGGTCCTGATTTTACGTTTCAAAACATCGGCGCTATCAAGCCGGTGAAAGGCGGCGCAGGCACACAGGTGGTGATCAGCGGGGAAGGCTTCAGCACCGCTGTTGCCGGCAATACCGTAACTTTTAATGGCAAGGCCGCCGCCGTGGTGAGCGCCACAGATAATAAACTGGTAGTCACCGCACCGGAAGGCGTAGCTACCGGTCCGGTAGCCGTGAGCATCAACGGACAAAAAACGATTGGTAATGTATTTACCGTGGTGCCTAAACCGCTGATTAAAACAGTAACGCCGTTGAGCGCACCAGCGGGTGCGCTGATCAATATCTCCGGCGATTATTTTAGCAATCTGACAGATGAAGTAAGTGTTTCCTTTAACGGAAAGCCAGCGGTAGTGACCACCACGGCCGATAAACAAATCATCGTGAAAGTGCCGGCAGGAGCGGGTACTGGCAACATGCAGGTAATGGTGAACGGGCAGCAAACAGCCGGTCCGTTGTTTAAAGAGCAGTCGCTGGGCGTACAACAACTGATCCCGGACAATGGCCTGGCAGGTACTGAAGTGATCCTAAAAGGAACCGGCTTTAGCACCAACGCTGGTGATAACGTAGTCACTTTTAACGGCATCACCATACCGGTAACGGCGGCAACAGATACTACGCTGCGTGTAGTGGTGCCCGTTGGTATTACTACCGGCACGGTAGAAGTGAAATCCGGCGGTCTTGCTGCCACCGGTCCGGTGTTTAAACGCGCCGGTGTAATGACGATCGCCGGCGGCCCCAATTCGCCTGATTTTGCGTATCCTGCGGCGCTGGCGGTAGACAAACACGGGAATGCTTTTGTAACCGATGTGAATGTGGTGAAGAAGGTAACGCCGGATGGTAAGGTGACGTTGTTTGCTGGTCAGGCCAATGGATCATCCGGTAGTACCAATGGTACCGGTACAGCAGCGGCATTCAACTTTGTGACGGCGATCACCGTCGATGCACAGGATAACCTGTATGTGGTAGAACAGTTTGCCAAAGCGCTGCGTAAAATAACGCCGGCCGGTGTAGTTACCACCGTGGCGAAATTTGCTTTCACGCCGATTGGTTTGGGTATTGATAAAAATGGTGTTTTATATGTAGGCGCGCAATATGGTGGTGTGATGAAAATAGACGCGGTGGGTAATACCAGCCCTGTGGCACGTAACAGTTATGAAACACCGGGAAGCAGCATTGCCATTGATAATGCGGGGAGTGTATTTTATACCAACGATAATGATCCGAAGGTATTTAAACTGGCAGATGCCAACAAAACAGTGTATGCCGGTTCTCAGTACGGTTACAACGATGGTCCTTTGCTAAGCGCTGGTTTCTCCGGATTGACCGGCGTGGTAATAGATCACTCAGCCGGGGTGCTGTACGTGGCAGATAATAATGCGATCCGTATGCTCACAGCCGATGCGGTGATGACCGTTACCGGCTGGAAAGGTGGCACGGCGCCTCCTTCCGGCGGATATGTGGATGGTACATTGAACCAGGCGGCTTTCTCCAATATCAATAGCCTGTTTATCGATAGCGAAGGAAATGTGTACATCATAGAAAGGTTTAACAAAGCAGTGAGAAAAATATTCTTCAGGTAAGCGCTGATAGATTGTATAAACAAAAAAAATCCCGGCTACATCTGTAGCCGGGAAAAATAAAACAATCATCAGAAAACAATCATCAGAAAACAATCATCAGAAAAAAAATCATCCAAATCATCTCCATCAGTCTAATCCTGAGTAAAGACAAAGGCCGAAGGCCTTCCCCTCCCCAGATTAGTAACCTTCGTTCTGTGCCATATTCGGATTACGTTCTAACTCCGCTATAGGCAGCGGGAAAATGGTATACTTACCTTTCCATGACTGCGTTACCACGTTGCCGTGGGCAGGAATATCACGTTGTGTTCTCTGGAAGTCCATTACACCTTGTCCTTCGAAAGCCAGTTCTATGCGGCGTTCTGTAAGGATATTGGTGATCAGTTCTGCCTGTGTGGCAGGTGCTAAAACGCTGGCTTTTGCTCTTGCCCTGATAGCATTCAGCAAGGTGATGGCGCCTGCATCAGGAGCAGCGGTATTCAGTCTGGCCAATGCTTCTGCTTTGATCAGCATTACTTCTGCCAAACGAATCACCGGTACCCAGGCATCAAAGGTGCTCGTACCAAAGAATTTTTTGGTATAAAAAGCCGTGGTATCTCCTGCGGCATTGATGCTATAGCTAAACAAAGGTTTACCTCTCAGGTCGGTCTGGTAGTTGAAATTAGGCAAAGTACGGTAGGCGGTGCTGATGGAAATATCTGCACGACCGTTGGAACCATAATGCTGACCCAGGGCGTTATTGGTGTTTGGGTTATCACCGGAGTTCATCGCTACAGAAAAAATACGCTCTGTGGAAGACTGGTAGTTGCCTGCAGAAAAAACAGCGGCAGGAGTAGCATCCAGCTCGTATCCGGCTTCAGACAGCAGCACGCTATCAGCGAAATCTCTGGCCTTAGCCCAGTTACCCTGGTATAAATAAATACGGGACAACAGGGCATGTGCAGCACCTTTGGTAGCTCTGGCATGATCTGCAAAACCATCGCCGGTAGCGACAGGCAATGCAGGTGCTGCTTCCAGCAGATCTTTGATCATCTGATCATAGATATCTTTTACGGAGTTGCGGGGTACCTTGTTGGAAGGATCTGTTGCTGCCGCACCATCCTTTGGCGCTGTCAGGATCAATGGTACGCCTGGTTGCGTAGCACCGGCTTCGGCTACATATGTCTGCCCGTAAGTATTCACCAGGTAAAAATAAGCCAGTGCGCGGATGAATTTAGCTTCACCATAATAACCGGCAGCAATCTCAGGTCCTACCACGCTTTCATTTTCTTTCAGGTTCTGGCTGAAAAAGTTGCTCTCATTGATGGTTCTGTAACCACCGGACCAGCAGTTGAAAGCAAATACACTGTTGGACACCATATCAAAAGTACCCAGGTTGGTAAAATAGCCGGAACTGTTTACATCCAGACCACGCTGGTCGGCATAGATCAATACACGGCCACCGAGGAATTCCTTATTTTGCAATGCATCATACATCCCTACTGCCGACTTTTCAATCCTTTCCGGGTTACTGAACGCATCTTTAGGGTCCAGACTGGCATATGGTTGCTGTTCATTTACTTTGGAGCAGGAAAACATCACCGTAGACGCCAGCGCCACAGCACCCATGGCCAGGCGGCTGTTAAGCCTTGTAGTGAAGTTTGATTTATTTTTAAAGTTCATAATTCTCTTTTTTAAAATCACTAACAATTAGAATCCAACATTTAAACCCAGTGTAAATATTCTTGGAATAGGTACGCCTCTGTTATCTACGCCATAGTTGATATTGCTGTCACGGTTGGTATTTACTTCCGGATCAGAACCTTTGTATTTGGTAATAATGAAGGCATTCTGTACCAGGCCGTATACACGTAAAGAGTTCATACCCAGTTTTTGTTTGATGCCAGGGAAAGTATAACCCAGGCTGATTTCGCGGGCTCTCACGAAGTCGCCTTTTTCCAGCCACCTGGTAGATGCCTGTGTGATAGTCGCATCAGCGAGGAATAACTTGGGAATGTCGGTGTTTTTATTTTCCGGTGTCCATCTGTTTTTAACTTCTTCCAGGTTATTACCAAAGAAAGTAGTCAGCAAAGCAGCACGGGTACCGTTATACACGTAGTTGCCACCGCTGTATTGCAGGAAGATGCTCAGGTCAAAACCTTTATAGCTAAAGGTATTGTTGAAACCACCAAAGAAAGTAGGGTAACCTGATTTATCCTGGTACTGTGCATCACTGGCGGAAACAGGGCTCTTGGCGGTTTTGCCGTCAGGAGTGGTCCATTTGTTGGTAGCGCCTGGCGTTGGGTTATACATTACCAGTTCATGATTCTTGTTGTAGTACATTGGGAAACCTGTTTCAGGATTCACGCCACCCCATTCGATCAGGCGGAATACACCGAGTGTTTTGCCCACGCTGGCACGGTTGTTTACTTTCACGAGGTCAGATCCGTCAGCAGTAGCGGTTACCCTGTTTTTAATAAAGGTCACGTTCAGGCTGGAAGTCCAGGTAAAGTCTTTGGTTTCAATGTTGCGGGTATTAAGGGTTAATTCAACACCTTTGTTCCACATCGCACCTACGTTGGTGGTCAGGACAGAACCAACGGTGCCGTCCGGAGCCCAGGGAATACCGGCAGTTGCGAGTACCGGCGCATCCAGGATCAGGTGGTCGATATTGCTGTTAAAATAATCAGCCGTAACGGTGATCCTGTTTTTCAGCAGGGTGGCATCGATACCAATATCCAGCTTTTTGGATTTTTCCCATTGCAGGTTCGGATCACCGATCTGGTACTGGGAGAAACCATTGAGGTCTGCATAACTACCACCACCATACAAGCTTCTGTAAGCATACGCCTTGATGTTGGAGTTACCTACGATACCATAGCTGGCACGCAGTTTCAGGTCGCTGATGAAAGAGATATTGTCTTTGAAGAAGTTTTCTTCAGACATTCTCCAACCAACGGAAGCACCAGGGAAATAACCACGACGGTTATTAGGACCAAAGTCTGAGTAAGCATCCGCTCTCAGGGTTGCATCAAAGTAATATTTGGAACCGTAGTTGTATCCGATTTTACCAAAGTAAGAATCAAAGGCATTTGCTTCATTGTCCCCACCCGTAAAACTGTTGTCGGTACCGGCATATAAGCCATCATAGATTTCTTTAAAATAAGAAT
>NZ_DATCVJ010001045.1:0-22770 GCF_036566945.1 Chitinophaga sp.
TCCACGACCGTGGTAGTACCACCGGTAGCCTTCGCATTTTTCAGCACCACGTCATCGATATAAACGGTACCGGCAAATTCGCCGTAGCTAAAAATCAGCCGGCTCCTGTCTGCAGCAGTGGCAGTGGTGGCGATGGTGACAAACTTCCATTCTGTGGTCACCTGCACCTGTCCATATCCATTAGACGAATAGTCGGCACTTTGCAACTCCGGACGAATCACACCTGCCGCGGTACCTTTTACCCAAAAACTCAATTCATAAGTAGCGCCGTTCTCCAGCGGAGATGCAAAATTATAGCTGGTTTGCACATCCCAATAGTTAGCCGCTTTAGCGGGATTTGTTACAAAAAAAGCCTTGCCTTTGTTCCCTACTCCCACGCCATCAGCTGTTACGCCGCGGGAGGAGCTGCCTCCCCAGCCTCCCCAGCCACCACCTGATTCGAAATCACCGTTGGCTACCAGGTTGTTGATCACTGCTGTACCCTGTGTATCGTATACATACAAATTGTTTACGTCGATATAATAAGTAACACCCGTTTTATTTTGCAAATCAAAATGCAGCTTAATATTATCGGCCGCAAAATCATTGATGGTAAAGCGGATCTCTTTCCAGGAAATCCCCGTGGTAAAAGTAGCAGTAGCGGTTCCTGATTTTGTCCAGTCTATCAAAGGCGTATTATTATTTAAACCTTCAAAAGCAATCCTTCCTTCCCCGTCTCCGTCTGACCGGATATACATCACCACTTCATACTTATGTGTTTTATTGACGGTGATCCCAGGGCTGATGAGTTGCAGATCAGTTGCCCCACCATTTGTCATCCACTTAACGGCTTTATTACCGGTCCCCATCCCTTCTCCGTCTGTTACTGAAATCCCTGCTCCCGCACCCGGCCGGGACCAGTTAGCGAAGCTCTTATCCTGCAACCCTGCCAGATTCAGGTCATTGGCATAGGCCGGCGAAGTGACCGATAGCGGTGCAAGCAATCCTTTCAGATAGCTGGCATTCTGGTTGGCATGCCACATCAGGGTGTGACCATATACCTGCATCCCTGCTGCGGCCGCCGTTTGAAATAATGATTGCACTTTCGTCAGTGCTAAACTACCATCCGCCTGCACTACAGCACCATGTTTCATTTCATATCCTAAAACAATTTCATCGAAGTTTCTATTGGCTAACCGATACTTCACTCCCTTGTCCAGGTACTCTTGTAAACCCAGTGCCACCCCCAGTTTAAACCCGGGCTGTGCCACACGGTTTATGTAGCTTTTAAGGGCCGGATAAGCATCTATATCTTCTTGCACAGATACACTCTCCGGCTTATCTACGTTGAAGTCGAGCCCTTTATATTTATTGCAGGCAGTGATGACTATTAATCCAACGAAGCCGGCTGTTATTTTATGAAGTCGAATCATATAAATTACTTTAATGTCGTACAGAATAATTACTTACCTACAGGTGTAAAAGTTTCCATCGTCACCGTCCGATCCCGCATTACCAGCGTATCTGATGTGGCTACCTGCATGCCAGGCAGCGTCACCTGGTAATTGAGATACAGCGCATCCCGGTCTTTGCTGCCCCAACTATTCTTTTCTCCTTTTTTCACAAAGATTCCCGTTCCTGTTGCGGTGAAATTTTCGGTAGCAGCGGAAATGGTGCATTTACCGTTATCATCGAAAGTGAGCAGTAGTATGCCATTGATATTTACACCGTCTTTGTCTTTGTACACTACCGGGAATTCCAGTTCCTTCATGGATCTTGTGGTCAGCTTATTAACTTCATCCTGCTCTACATAGCGTTGATGCCGCAGGATCGTCTGACTCACACTTCCGCTCACCACATCTTTTCCCCTACGCAAATAGTTGCCATGCCAGGTATTTACATACTTCACCGCATAGAGTATAAAATCTTTTCCACTCAAAATGGAATCTGCCCCTGATTTGTTGGTGATACGCAGTGGAATGACATAGGTGTTTTTGATGGCCTTTGGATCATTAAAAAATGCGTCTGTCAGTTGTACCTCTACGCCCCCCGCCAAACTGCCTTTTGGAATAATAATGTTATTGGCGGCTAATGAATAATACTTAGCAGGCATCGCTAAAATCTCATCTTTGCCTGCGCCAAACAGCAGGCCACTTCCCAGTAAGGTGTTATCTACAGAGATACCGATAGTCAGGTCCTTTTTGCTGTAATAAACACCGCCTGTTGTGGCCATAATTTTACACCTGCGTTGGTTGTCCAGTTCCGTGCTAAACACATCTTCCCCGAAAGTAATGGTACGTACAGGATATTGATAGGCGAAATATACCGTCTGGTATTCGTAATCCGGAAAGGTTACGCTTTTGTTACATGCTGCCAGCAGCAGTAGCAGGATAGGCATTAAGCACTTTTTCATCTTTTATTATTTTCAAAAAAGTCAGATAAAAATTATTCCGTGTCGGGCATTTTTATTAACGCCAGCCTTTGTTCTGCTCTAAAGCGCCGAACTTGAGTATCTCTCCGTAAGGAATGGGTCCATAGGTCATGAAGGGCTGGAACTGCCGGCTTTCCACGTCAATAACAGTGGGCGTGTTATTTGTAATGCTTACCCCTTTGGCTTTCTCGCTAAGATTAACTTTCCAGCGGCGAAGATCCCAAAAGCGAAATCCTTCAAAACACAGTTCTATTCTCCGCTCATTCCTGATCAGCTCCCGCATCTGCTCCTTGCTACCCTTCGCCTCTTCCAGGTAAGGATCACCATTTGTAGTTCCTACGCCAGCTCTCTTCCGGATAGCTTTGATAATATCATAAGCGGAGAATCCGTATTTACCGGCTCCCAGCGGCCCCCAGGCTTCATTGGCAGCTTCTGCGCAGTTGAGAAAAATTTCGGTATACCGGATATGTGGTTTATAGTGTCGTTGATTATTCGCGGAGTTAGGATTGAGGTTTACATCCTGTCGTAACAATTTGCGCAGGTAATATCCGGTCCTGGTAGAAGTTCCTACGCTATTGAGGGCATCATTCGTACCGCCGTCGGCAGCGGTATTGATCAATGTATTATTCGGACCGGCGGTACCGCCATTTACTAAAATAAACATCCTCAGTCGCGGGTCTCTGCCGGTGTACGGATTGGCGGCATCATAGCCGCTACCCGCACTGCCAATGGGCATGCCGGTCGCCATCGGAAAAGCATCCACCAGGTTCTGTGTTGGATTAATACGACCATTACCAAACAAACTGGGTGGAAAGTTAGCTTGTTCCAGATCACGATTATCGCCATAATTATTCCTCCAAAGTATTTCGGAAGGATTGGCGCCATCGGCTAATCCGGCAATTTCACTTGCATTGGCATACCAGGTAAGTCCATTGGCAGACAATGCACTCATCCCCCCTTTCAATGCCATCACCTCACCTGCATCATCTGCTGCGTCTGCCCAGGTAGTGGTGGTGCCGGTGCTGAAAGCAGGACTGGCCGCCAGTAAAGCCGCTTTGGACCGGATTGCCTTCACCACACGAGCGGTCAAAAATCCTCGAAATGCTGCACCAAAAACGCGATCATATTGTTCCTTCGTAATGGCGCCATACTTCTCAGGAATAAGTGCCGGCCCCGCAATATTTTCGTAATCCAGTGGCAACAGCTCTTCCGCCTTGGTCAGATCACTATAAATTTGTTGCATACACACTTCAAAAGTAGCCCTGGGTTTGTTGAAATCTGCCGTAGGTCCCTGCACCTCCAGGTTAAGAGGTACACCCAGTATAGCGCCACTTTCAGACGGGCCGGCATGTGCCTGCAACAGGTGATAGTAGAAAAGGGCGCGCAAACCATAGGCTTCCCCCTTGATGCGCATGCGAAACAATTTACTTATCACCGCGTCTGCCGCCCATTGTACCGTATCCACGTCACGCAACGTGATGTTCAAATACTGGATAGCAGCATATGCATTGGTCCATTGAGTCAGCGGATTATTAGTAGCGGTCCATTGTCCGTTCGCCATTTTCAGAAATCCATTACCCTGATCATTGGTCACCGCATCATCGGTGGCTACATCATTGAAGGACCATGAATTGGTGGGTATACGATTGTAACCGTTGAGTAATATGCCAAACGGCAGTGAGGCATCATTGGCGGGATATTTTATTCCATTCAGGTCCCGGTTATTTTCAATTTCCGGTACCAGCAAATCTTTGCAACCAGCCAGCAAGAAAACAACTGCCAGCAAAAGGATCATATTTCTTTTCATAAAATGGAAACTTAATCGGGCAAAAGGAAAAAATTAAAACAATCCCTTTATACCCAGGTTATATAAGCGTGTTCGAGGTGTACTGCCAACATTCATTTCCATCGTTTTGCGTTCCGCAGAAAGCGTCAGCAAATTGAAACCACTCACATATACCCCCATTTCTTTCAAGATTTTCTTCCGGCCCAGCAAAGGGCTCATGTCATAGGAGAGCTGCACCTTCGCCAGGTCGAAGCGGTTGGTCTTGTACAACCAGAAATCCGAACTGCGGAAATTGTTATCGCTGTTGAAAGTAGTCAGACGCGGATACTTCGCTGTCTGTGCTGTTTCAGGTGTCCAACGATCTCTTACCACGGCGGAATATTTATCCTCACCATCTACCCAAAACCAGGAATTATTTTTCATGTCGTACGAGCCATATCTACCTACGCCCAGCGCAAAGAAGGAGAAGTTCCTCCATTGGGCAGTCAGATTTATACCGAGTGTAAGCGGAGCACCAAACCAGCCGCCACGGCCCAGGTACACTTCATCACGCGCATCTATCACCCCATCGCCATTTTGATCCTTGTATTTGATATCACCGGGTTTAACCTGACCGAAAGTTTGCGCCGGAGAATTTTTAATGTCATCAGCATCACGGAAGAGGCCCTGACTGTGTAGTCCCCATATCGCATCCAATGGCTTCCCTTGTCTGTATTGGTAATTGTCTTCAAATACTTCGGCGCGCTTTGTAGCGGTAGTTTTATAATAGGTACCTACCAGTCCTAATGAATAACTCACTTCCTGCACCTTCTTGTTAAAGCGCACGCTGAAATCAACCCCTACCCGTTTGTCGTCATTATAATTTACATAAGGAATGAAAGAAGAAGATGGAAAACCGGTGGTGAAATAAGAAGGATACAATACGTTGGGCTGGATGATGTTGCCGGTAATTTTGTTGACAAAGAAATTACCATCTATTTTTATGAGTTGATGAAAGAAAGCTCCGTCCAGACCGATACTGATTTCTTCTTTTTTGGGAAAACGCATATGAGGATTAGCTCCCCGCCTTGACTCTGTGGCCTGTACACCTGTACCATCTTTCCAGCCAAACCAGCTCCCTTGCGCCGTATAAATACCCTGGTATAAATAGTAATCCGCAATATCCAGATCCGTATGCAATACGCCACCGGAAACGGTCAATCGGAGATGATCAATAGCGGAGATTCCCCGCAGGAAACCTTCGTTGCTGAGTCTCCAACCTAATGATACGGTGGGGGAAAATGCATTTCGGTTTCCTTCCGGTAGCTTCGCGCTATGGATCATGGCACTGCTAAAATCGATGTAGTAAGTATGCCTCAAATTATATCCTAATTGCAAACCAAGATTGGCATTGCTGGTGCGGTGATACAGGGCCGATTCAGATTGCTGAAAACCATTCACCAATAAAACAGCAGAAAGATGATGTTGATCGCGGATCGAATTCACATAATTAAACTGCCCCGTTGCGGAAATGGTTTGACGGTACCAGCTATTACTAACATTCTGTACCCCTGATGTAGCATCCTGTCCATATTGTGTGAGGCTGCTAATTAAGTCAACACCGGAATAGGTATTCCAGGTAGGCGCATATACCGTATAGTTATTATTGAAAGCCAGGTTATAGGAAGTGTTGTAGTCAACGGCAAACGTAGACCGGAAGGAAAGACCTTTCAGTAAATTTCGCAGATCTGCATTGACGCCTGTATTAAACTGGAACTGCCGGCTGATGGACCGGTTGTTGCCTCCGGCATAAATAGCGGCAAACGGATTTGTTTGATCCAGTTGCGTTCCACCCAGTAGATATTTCCCATCGATAATGTGATTACTGTTTTTCACAAATACATTGGACGCTTCATCGTCTGCTTCTATCCGATCCAGTGGAATAAGCGGTGCAAAGCGATAGGGACGTAAGTTAGCAGCACTTGCCCAGTAGTCAGTATTAACACCTCTTCCGGTATAGAAAATGGCAGCAGCATCTACATTACAACTAATGTATTCGTTGAGATTCATGTCTACATTACCACGCAAATTGAGGCGATCCGATTTACCATTCTGCCGGGCCTCTCCGAAATTGAGCAACGAACCGGTGTTCTGGTAACCGATATTGGTATAATAGCGCGCCTTGTCATTTCCTCCGGAAATTTCTGCAGTTACATCATAGCGGTTATAGTATTGCTTCAGGTATTCATCTGAATAATAATCTACGTTGGGATACCTGTAGGGATTTTTACCGGAGGCATACGAATAAATCGACTCCTGCGGGTAGAGGTCCGGCAGCCCGTCGTTGCGGCGTGCTTCATTGTACAATGTCATGTACTCCGCCGATCCCAGATAGGCCGGGTAAGCTTTGGGAACATGTATGCCACCATTAGCTCTTACATCAATTTTATGCAGACCTGCTTTTCCTCTTTTAGTAGTAATATACACCACTCCTTTTGCTGCACGGCTGCCATAAAGTGCTACTGCATTTACGCCTTTGAGGAAAGAGATCTGTTCAATTTCAGTTGGCAATACATTGTTGGCGTCGCGGGGTACGCCGTCTATGATGAGCAGGTAACCGCCCATGCCCCACAAACTATTGCCATTAAAACCATTCACCCATCCATCCATATTTTCCAGGCTGGAGATCATGTAGTTGGTGGACATTTGTTTGGGTACATTTACTACTGAAATACCTCCCAGCAGGTCGTTTTGAGGAACTTTCCGGAATGCTACCTGCACCCCGTTGGCGTTCTGTGTAGTATCCTGTGCCTGCGACACCGGCATAACGCTCATCAGTGCTACAAATGCTATTAGTACTTTTATTTGATTCATGAATTTTTGAATTAACAGTAAACGATACCCATAAGGATTGCACCTTTTACCAGCCTGGATTTTGTGGAAATTCCAGGTACATACTGGCATCCGCATTTTTTAATGGCAGCCAATAATGTTTTTCGGAATACTTGCGTTCCAGGATGACCGACTCACGTAAATTCAGTACCCGGTTATTTTTTGGGTCTGCTGTACTGAAAGTGGGCGAGCGGTCAAACTCAACAGATTTTTTCAGTGTATAAGGACTTTTGATCAATAACAGCCACCTTCTTAAATCATTGAAACGATGCCCTTCAAAAGACAGTTCCACCGCCCGTTCGCGGCGTACTTCGCCTATGAAATCCTCCAGTGCACCGGTGAATTTGGCCGCCACATGTCCGGCACCTGCCCGATCGCGGATCACATTAATGGCGTCTACGGCTGTTTTGGCATAGTTCGTGGATTTGCCTGTAGCGCCACCATAGCCCTCTGCAGCCGCTTCTGCATACATTAAATACACATCTGCCAAACGCATATAGGGCAGGTGAATATTAAGGGCTTTGTCATAGGTCCAGCCATTATCAAATCTATTAGCGGTTATTGGAATAAACTTGTAGAGCAGGTAACCGGAGCGACTGGCACTGCTGATATTGCGGTAGCTTCCACCGGTATAAAGGTTCGCGTAACGATTGCCCTCATCGGTAGTAGCGCCCTGCACACATTTAATACCATCGAAAACAATATCATTATAAAAACGTGGATCTCTGCCTCTCCAGGGATAAGCAGGATCATATCCCGATTCCGGATCTGCCTTCGTGATATCTTTAATGGGCAAGCCATTAGCCATACCGTAGTAATCAACGTAGTTAGCGGTAGGCACAAATGTGATCGCTTCTTCTGTCAGAAAAGCCGGGCCATATTGCTTGGCAGTGCCATAAGTAGTGCCATGCGCACCATAGTAAGGGCCACGAAAAATAGCTTCTGTACTACCGGGCATTAACCAGTTTTGACCAGCACTATAGAAATTGGTATAGTACTTAGAAAAGTCTACCAGGCTATAAGGTGCGTCCCCGCTTTCGCATAACTGCAGCAACTCGCCGAATGCTTCGGCTGCCTTTTTGCAATACTCCGTGTTGTAAGTTTTATTACCGGTAGATACGTAGTTCATCAACGGACTACCCGCCCACAAATAATTTTTCCCCAGGTAGCCCAGCGCCATGATTTTATTGATGCGCAGTTGATTTTTTCCTAACGTTCTTTTACCTGCCGTGGTATTATCCCAGTTGACAGGCAGCAAGTTGGCCGCCTCTCTGAAATCGGCTGCAGCTTTGTCTGCGCACTCACTGTATTTAAGACGGGGCAGTGTTAATTTCTCATCACCCGGCAGTACTTTATCGATATAAGGTAACCCACCAAAATACTGGATGAACATGAAGTGAAACCATCCTCTGAAAAACAACAATTGCCCTTTAATCAAGTCTTTTTCCTCCTGGGTGGCATCGGTTAGTTTATCAATATTCTCCAGTCCCATATTAGCTTTCCGAATACCATACCATCCAAGCTTCCACAACGATTTTGCAAAACGGTCATCATTGGTGCTTGTATTGTTGCGGTCCATCCATCCGGCTTGCCATCCGTCAAACTGTGACTGCCAGCCCCAGAAATCACCATTATCTATTTTGATGATGATGTGAAAATTCTGTGCGGTAGATTGGATTTCATCTTCTCCCCAGTTCCAGGAATTGGTCCAGTAGGCATTGGTAAAATCTGGTATACAGTGATAAAGTTCTTCCGTGAAGCCCTGAAAGCTGATAAAGTTCTTAAATGCGTTGTCTGCAGATATGATGGATTGTGGTTCCTTATCCAGGAACTTCTTGCAGGATGCCAGGCCGAGGGCGGCGGTTATTCCGGCAGTTGCCAGCAATATTTTTATATACTGATTCATACAATTCATATTTAGAATGTAAAATTGGCGCCAAGGTTGTAACGCTTTACGGTAGGATAAGCTCCCTGAGATGCCCAGCCGGTACCTGCAAAATTTGATTCGCGGTCATCCGGCATTTTACTCCAGACAGCCAGGTTATTGCCGTTGAGATATATTCTCAGCGATTCCATACCGGCACGCTTTACAAATCCTTTATCGAATGTGTATGCAATCTCCGCGTTCTTCAGCCGCAGATAAGAACCGTCAAACATGTATTGGGAGCCCTGGTAATACCCGGCAGGTGTAGATAGCCAGCGTGGCATAGACACATCCGCATTAGGATTATCTTTCGACCAATAAGTCCCTTCGTTATACACAGTGTGTCCCTGGGAAGCCAGACTGTTAAAGACCACCTGCCTCGTCACGTTATTCACGCCATAGAATTGTACAAAAACGCTGAGCCCTTTCCAGTCTACCCCCAGGGTGGCATTGTACGTGTTGGTAGGCCAGCCGCTATGTCCATAAGGAATGTTATCGCTTGCATCGATCACACCGTCGCCATTGTAATCAACGAGGTAATAGTTGCCCGGCAACTTTTGATTATCATTGGTATTGTGTATGGTACTACCATACAGTTCATCCCAGGTATTGTAATAGCCCTGGCTCACGTAAGAATAAGCCTGACCAATTTGCATGCCCTCTGATTTCTGATAAGCAGGCAACAGTTCGGGGTTATCGGCTTCTATGACTTTATTTTTGGTATGGGTCATATTCAGGTCTGCCCAAAGCCGGAGCTTTTTGTTCGCCTGGTAATTGAAGTGTAGCTCTGCTTCATATCCCTGCGAATTTACCCGGCCCAGATTGGCGACCGGCGGCGTGGCGCCATAATAAGACGGCACGGAAGTCCTGTTGGCCAGCAATATTTTTGAACGTTTATCCTGGAAGATATCCAGCTTACCTTTTATGAAACCATTGAATAATTCAAAGTCGGTACCCACGTTCATTTTCTCTGCCTGTTCCCATTGCACATTCGGATTGCCCACGGTAGATTCGCGGTACCAGTTGTACGGACTTTGCTCTGCTGCTTCACCAGTGCTGCCCAGTCGTGAACGCCCTCCATAAGACCATTCGGTCAGGTACAGAAACCGACCCGCTACATTATCAAAACCTGTTTGGCCGTAGGAAGCCCGGAACTTCAACAAGTCCAGGAATTTTATATTCTTCATGAAATTTTCATTGGATAAAATCCAATTCACACCACCGGAAGAGAAAAAGGCAAAGCGATACTCCGGTGCAAATTTTTCCGACCCATTATAAGCGCCATTGTATTCGATGGTGTATTTGTTATTGTAGGTATAAGTGGCACGGAATACCCAATCCTCCCGATAAGAGGGAATCATACTACCACTGGCCGTAATGTTACGGTTTAGTAATCCCATGGCAGTTACCGCGTGTTTATCGGCGATCGTTTTAGCATAATTCAACTGCAACTGATAGAATAACCGGCGTTGATTATCTGTCACTGCACCTGCTGCCGGCGCCCACTTGATTCCTTCCTGGAAATCGAAATTGGTAACACCGTCAAAGGCACTTTTGTAAAACACATTTCCGGTAGCAGGATCTATCCATTTGCGTTGTACATCATGGTACAGGTCATTGACTCCTCTGTCACTTTCAACGAAAGTATTGTCCATGGAAATGGTGCCACTGAACCTTAAGCCATCCAGGAGCATATCCAGATTTTGCTCGAGTGTAAAGTCGGTGGTGATGCGTGTAGTGGTTTGGTATTGAATACCGCCCACTGCCAGGCTCCTGGCCGAGTTTTCCGCCCTTCCTTCATTGGGAGCAAAGTAACCCCAGGAACCATCGGCATATACCGGTAGAAATACATCTGGTGCGGTAGTATAAGCATCGATCCAGGAACCATATTGATTACCCGAAAATCCCCATGGACTTTTCCGCACGCCGTAAGATCCTGCGAGGTTTACTTTAAAGAGTGTAGAAGGTGTTAATTGAAAATCAAGATTAGAACGGGCATTTAACCGGGTAAAGCCGAAACCGGGTTTGTACCCACGTTTGTTATCGTATATTTTGAACAGATCTCCTTCATGTAAAAAATCGACACTGTTAAAATATTTTACGAAATGGGTACCGCCGCTGATATTTACGTTGGCATTTTGTGAGGTAGCGTAATCTTTAAATAAAGTTTTTGCCCAGTCTACATTTGGATAACGTTCGGCTTCTGCCAGATTAGCCGGATGCCGGTATTTATCGAGGATCGCCTGTGGATAAAAGTTATTCCAGCTTTCTGGCTTTAGTGCCAGTTCATATTCGATGGCTTCATTGATGGTGCGCAACGCATCATATGAATCTGCCTTTCCGGGCAATTTAGAAGGTGCTTTCACCACAGAGTTCACCGTGGCCCGGATAGCAGCTTTGCCGGATTTACCTCTTTTGGTGGTAATGAGAATCACCCCATTGGCGCCACGTGAACCAAATACCGCTGTAGCAGAAGCATCTTTTAAAACCGTTACGGTTTCTACAGAGCCTATATCGACACTGTTCATGGGGCGTTCCACACCGTCTACCAATATCAAAGGACTGCTATTGTTCCAGGTACTAAGGCCACGGATGATCAGCTGTGGATCTTCTTCACCAGGCAGACCGGTACTTTGGGCGGTGATAAGACCGGGAACATTTCCGGTAAGTGCCGCACCAATATTTGATACGCCACCTGCACGCTCCAATGTTTTACCGGTTGTTTGTGAAACAGCGGCTACTACGCTGGTCTTTTTTTGCCGGCCATATCCTACAATCACTACATCTTCCAGGGCCACTACATTGCTTTTTAAGGTAACGGATATAACCGGTTGGTTTTTAATGTTCACCTCCTGCGACGCTTTTCCCATGTAGCTAAAAACAAGTACATGCTTGTCTGCAGGAACCGTCAGGAGAAATTTACCATCATTACCTGTACTGGTACTGATCGTGGTTTCTTTTACCAATACCGTGGTGCCGGGGATGGGCGTCTTTTGTTCGTCCAGCACCACACCCTGTACCACACGAGTTTCCTGAGCCTGTAATGGCAACCAGGACAACGTTTGAGACAGCATGGCTGCTGTCACAACGAGCCATTTCCATGACATTTGCGAAAGAATCATTTTAAACATGGAATTCAAAATATTTAATGTTAGGGCAATAAGGGGTTCTGACAGCCCATACAGGACTATCACGCCGAAATACCGGCAGGAACAATTACAATGCGATAAAAAGATGTATCCTTAAGAGAGGTACAGGATGCTACCTCGTTAAGTGACGAAACAGAAAATGGTTGTTACGGGACGTGGCGACCCCGGCGCTTTGAAACTTCATAAGTAATCATTTAGCGTTTAAGTAAGAAATTTTTTCATAACGTAAAAGTTGCAGATCGGTCAGCAGACACTGATACAAAAAACAACAATCGAATCTACGATAGCGCAGTATATATGAATGGTACGAATCTCCAAAAGGATAGTAATAATGTATAAATAACCCGCAAATGCATTGCCTGGCTGTTCTTCACCGGGGTATTAAAATTTATTTAAAAAGTAGTTGCGCAAAATTGACCAGGTTATTTCTCCATACCGGCCAGGTGTGGCCGCCGGGATATTCGCTATAGGTATATTTAATTTTTAGCTCGTCTAATTTTGTCAACATCAGCTGGCAGTTCTTGTAAGCGATGTCTTCTTTTCCCCCCATTGAAATCCATAACGCTTTCAGGTTGTTGTTAATTATGGCAGCATTAGCTTTCATAAAATCGTACTGGGCTACGGCAGTACTTTCCTGCCTTGGCTGTATCCAGCCTGAACTGAATACACCCAGGTAGGAAAACAGCTCCGTGTTTTTAATACCTGTATAAAGGGTATGGATGCCGCCCATCGACAAACCGGCCAATGCTCTTTTTTTCGCAGTGGTTTCCACACGATAATTTTTTTCTATAATAGGAATAATAATGTCCTTTAGTTCTGATTCAAATGTTTTCAACACGGACTCGTCGAAAGCGTTGCCGCCTACATTCGCATCAGGCATCACGATGAGCATAGGTTCTGCTTTTTTTGAGGCGATCAGGTTATCCATGATCAGGTCTGTTTTGCCCTGTGTGGTCCAGCCGGTTTCGTCTTCGCCACCACCATGTAAAATATAGAGTACAGGATATTTTTCGTTTGTATCTGTATCATAGCCAGGCGGCGCATAGATATACAATTGCCGCCAGGAACCGGTCACCTTTGAGAAATATTTCCTGATCCGGATATCGCCATGCGGCACATCCCTTAATGCATAATAGTTGTTACCGACAATGGGTATTTCAATACCGGCTGCCATTCTGCCCATGCCATAAAAAGTTTCGCTGGCGGGATCGGCAACGGCTACGCCATCTATCAACAAAGAATAATAATGAAAGCCTTCGCCGATCGAATCTGTTGTCACTGTCCATACACCGCCGGTATCTTTCACCATATCGTAGCGGCGGCCCAGGTCGATCTGCATCTTCTGCGCTTCCGGCGCTTTCACGCGGAAAATCACACGATGATCCGCCAGGATCTGCGGATACTTTGCATTGCGCACATTGGTTTCGGCAGGTGCGCCCACCACCGGGTATTTTGAGAAGGTAGTAGTGTCCACTGGTTTAAAAACCAATTGAGAGAACATATACAATCCGTTTTTCCACACTTTAAAATCATGCACACCCGGCTCAATGTAATAGATGTGCGGTACACTATTTTTTTCCAGGTAATCATGTGTACGTTTACTAAAACTAATGAGTCCATCGCTGGCGCCGCAGGAAATCCAGAGTAGTTTTATCTGTTGCTTTGCTGCCTCCGGATCTGGCATCAGCTGTTCGGGCACCTTGGTATTTGGGGCAGATGAGAAACCGCCGATCCAGGCAAATTTATCCAGGTTACCGAGGCCAAAATTCAGTGACTGCCCACCTCCCATTGATAGTCCGGCAATAGCCCGATGATCTTTGTCGGTGTAAACAGGATATTTTTTTTGTATAAAAGGAATAAGATCGTTCAACAGATCTTTTTCAAAAGTAGCAAATGCCTGTACTTTGTCTGGCGCCATAACATTGCCAGTCGCGCGGTCGTCTTTCATGGCCCTGCCATTAGGCATAACAACGATCATGGGTTCAATTTTTCCTTTGGCGTACAGGTTATCCAGGATGATCTGAGGCGTGCCGCCATTTAACCATTCCTTTTCATCGCCACCAATACCGTGCAACAGGTATAACACCGGGTATTTATGTTGCCGCGAAAATCCAGGCGGCGTATATATCAATGCGCGGCGAACATTGCCCACTGTGGCAGAATTGTAGCTGATAGTGTCAATGCGGCCGTGGGGTATAGCTGCCTGCAGGGAATCAAAACCAGCAGGCGCGTGTTCAATAATATTTTGTGTAAAAGCTGGCACTGTAAATAATAGAAAAATGGAAAGACTACATATTGTTTTTTTCATATCGTGTTTTTTTCTGTGAAATAAAAAACCGGGATTATCAATGATGCCGGCCGGGCAGCCATGCTTTGTTTGACCGGACCTGCCTATAATTTTTTCAGCAGCCGTATATAATAAACAGCGCTGGTTCTGTTTTGCTGTAAGGACTGGAATTTTATGTTAATGTGATCTTTGTCTTTTATCATGGAATCCGGCACCGCGTAGGTGATGTTAAAGAAGCCGGTTTGTTTCCAACGCGCTGTATTATCTTCTGAAACGAGTTTTTCTCCATCAATATAAATATCAAATTTCCTGTTGCCCTGTTCTGCTCCCTGGTAACGTACCATTAACTCAATATTGGTTGCTTTGTTAGTAGCCATGGTGTAACTAAAATATCCACCCTGGGCGGCCTCTCTCCAAAATTCGTTTGACGAAGATCCTGTCCGGGATTGATCGCTTTGAATGTGGTGATCAGCTTCGGGCTGCTGTTCACCGGGTGCAACAAAGTCTATTGTCCGTTGTTGCAATGCCAGCCTTTCTTTTTCTGTGGCCGCCAGTGAATCGAGGTAAGGTTGGTATTGCGTTCCCTTCAATGTCATCCAGTAGATCATGTACCTTGCATCGTGGATTTGATAGAACGGCTCCAACACCAGCTTCGCCGGGTTCATCATTTTCAATGCAGGAAAGGTAAAGGCCAGGGGTTTATTTTCCACCGGCACCAGGCTATCGACCATGGCAGACAGGTTGTCATCAACAATCACAGGCGCCTTATCGACCGGTAACTTTTCGCCACCGGCAATATGCCCCCAACGGCTATCATTGGCAACAAGGCCGGTCAGGTTTTCTGTGCCTGTTTTCGCTGCCAGCAAAATCGGGCCATGCATAATAGCTATATAAGCAGGTACATTGGGCAGCGGCGCGACGGTGTTATGCATAGGCAACTGAATCTCTACCACATCATTTTTTTTCCAGGTTCTTTGCAGGGCAATGTAGGACGAAGGCCCGACAACATATTCCACCGGTTTGCCATTCACCCATATCTTCAATGCACCTGTTTTTACCCATGCGGGATAGCGCACCATCCATACAAAACGTGAAGTACCTTTGGTGACTGTTAACCTCGTTTTTTCCGTATAAGGAAATTGTGTTTCCTGCCTGATGGTAACACCTGTTGCTTTCCAGTCAAGCTCCGATGCGATGAAGAGATTGAGCCACAGCGAATCGTTTTTATGAGTATAGATTAACCGGTTGTATTGCCCATGGTTTTCCATACCGGTGCCTACACAACACCACATGGCCTCGTTGGGAGCGGAATATACCCTGTAATGGCGCGGCCGCAAGGGGGTAAAATATACATAGCCGCCGTGAACAGGATGCTGGGTAGACAATATATGGTTGTAGAGGGTTCTTTCGTAGTAGTCAATATATCCTGCCTGCGGATGGTACCTGAAGAGATCTTCCGTCAGCTTTAGCATATTATTGGAATTGCACGACTCCGGTCCTTCCACATCATTTATAAAATCCATGCAGGCAGTGGTGCCTGGGAAAAACTCCCTTCTGCTATTTCCACCGAAAGCCACGCTCCGATTGGTGGTGACGGTTTCCCAAAAAAAACTGCCCGCGTTGTAATATTGCTGGTCGTGAGACACTTCACCTATTCTTTCAAAACCAATCGCTTTTGGCACCTGTGTATTGGCATGCTGGTTATCGAGATGATCGATGCCGGCAGCCATAGGTTTTAGCAGCATGTTATGCGAGAACTTCCGGGCCGCATCCAGGTATTTACGATCACCGGTGATCTGGTAAGCATCCGCAAAAATCTCGTTCATCCCTCCATGTTCGGTATCTAGCATGGATTGTATCTGACTGTTGCTTAATGCAGCTACGATATTTATTCCCCAATCGCAAAACTGTAAAAACATGGCCTTAGCTTGCTGGTTGCCAGTGTACAACCAGGCATCCCGCAGGCCGGCGTACATCTTATGTACATTATACCAGGGAACCCAGGCGGCATGATAAGCGGTAAAGTCCCCCACTTTTAATGTTGACCAAATCGCTTTACTATTGGGTACTCCACCTATGTATCCTATACCCCACTCCGGATTATTGGCGGCATTGGCGTCCACACAGGATTTTAGTTCCCGCAGCATATATTTCATTCTTTTCTCGCATTCCCCATTGTGCGTCGCCGCAACATTCATGGCCAGGGCTGACAAATAGTGGCCGCCGATATGGCCACTCAAACCGTCCCAGTTGGTATACCCCTTTGCTTTTGCAGGCAGCCCCGCTTCTTTACGATAGGGAGCCAGCAAACGGTCTACATCATATTTCAGCAGGGTTTGAATATTAAGATCCCGTGCATGTTTAAAAGGGCCTTCCAGCAATTTTACATCTGAGAGCGGAAATGTATTGTTATACAGGCTGTCCTGAGCATAGAGCTGATGAGTCATCAAAAGGGCACACAGTATCAGGCCGGGTAAACCCTGCGCTATTTTCATATAAGCTACTTTTAAAGAAAGATAAAAACTTTTATTATTCTTTTTTAAATTAATTGTCAATTAAACAATTAAAAAATAACAACTATTTTTTTGTTCTAAGCAACCGTATACTATAGAGAGATATGTTCCGCGAAGCACCTGCCGGAAACCGGACAAAGAGATCGTGTTGACCAGACACAAGGTTGCTTTCCTTATCCAGCCGTTGAACGTTGGCGGCCTGTTTACCTGGTTTTATAGGTACTACTGCGATGGGAGCGCTGGTTGACAAGTGATCTATCCGCAGCTCCAGTTGCCCACTGCGGCTGGCGCCGGCCACTATTGCTACCGCCTTCGCTTCACCGGGCGTACCGAAATCCACTCCCGATATCATCAGCCAGCCACCCTGATCGGAATCATTGGTAACTATTTCGTTTTCCCCTTCCTCCATTTTGACGATGCCGTAGTAATTGCTGCTACCCGCAGCCCGCAATTCAGAGAACCCGTCTTTACAAACAAAAAAATCGAAATCAACATTTCCCTTCTCAGCAAACAAGCCTACGCTGGTACCTACCCAGCTATTAAAATCAGGTTGGGCTTTATCGATAGGTACTGCACTCACCGGGGCTCCCACCGGCTGCCAGGTTTTGCCATCCCCACTGAAGAAGCCTGTCAACTGATGTTCACGCCTTTCCAGTTTAAGCCAGACCTCTTTTCCTTTGTGATAAGGCACTTCTCTTAACGCTGTATCCAATTGAAATACAATACGCGATTCATTACCATAGGCATAGTAAAGACGAGCAAACACACTTTGTTTTCCGTTGGTAAGATAAATGCCACCATGCGCTTCCGGAATGCCGGTTTCCACATTCACCCTGGTAACGGCCGTATAATAATGATCTGTTTCTTTCTGTACCAGGTGTGTGCGTCCACTATCCGGGGATAAACGAATCCACCCTTCCCGTTGTGTCAATGAATAATTGGCAGCAGCCCGTTTGGTTAAAAAATGCCACCACATCCCCAGGCTATCGCCCCCAAAATGATCTGTATGCACACTACGCCAGGGCGTGTTATCATTATCGAGTGCAGGCTTTATTACAGGGCCGCTCACCGGCGCCACTCCCCAGGGACGGTCGCCTTCCCATATTACCTGGTAAAGGGAAGTTTGTCTGCCCATGCCAGACCAATCATCATCACCGCGCTTTTCATAACTCTGCCCGATGGTCCACCAGGTACCATCCCCCAGTTGAATGGGTGCGGCAATATGATTGGGACGCGGGAAAGTATTGTTGGGATCTGTAATTGGTTTAAAAAAATCACCCAGTCGTTCCCATTTGGTAGAATCGGCGGTTAGCGCCGTTGTCCGCAAAACATACTGACCACCGGATACATCACCCGCAGGGAAATAATAATAGTAGCCATTGCGCTTGCACATCACGGGGCCTTCTGCCCAGCTGTACTGCAGACCGGCATTTATCCAATCCAGATTGATCACCGAATCGGTGAGTTGTCCGTCTCTCCCAAGCGCCTGTAGTCTATTCACCTTTTGCCCGTTTTTTATCACCATATAGGGCTTGCCATCATCATCTACAAAAATGGAGTTGTCATAACCGAGTGGACCAGTCCGAATATCTTCTTTTACCCGCATCGGGGTGGACCATGGTCCGGCTGGCGAAGATGCCCTGGAAAACCATTGCCCATGAGAAGAAAAATAGATCCAATAAGCACCGTAAAAATAAGTGAGGGCGCCCTGCCATACGCCGTTACCGGGACAGTCTGTTACCATACCCGTATTTGCAGGCGGTAATACACGGCCTATCACTTTCCAATGTACCAGGTCTTTGGAATGATAAATGGGGAGATAGGGGTTAAAATGAAAAGAAGAGCCGCAATGATAGAAGTCGTTCCCTACCTTCAGTAACGTTGGATCAGGATGATCACCGGGCAACACCGGGTTCACATAAGTATTTACCGTGGAATAAAAATGCGCTGCGGGTGTTTCCGCTACCGCTGGTGGACTGGGCTGCCGGGTAGGACCGCTTTGTTGGGCAAACCCGTTTTGTATCGTCAGACTTACACACACAAAGACAAAAAAACATGATCTTAAAAACATTTGGAAAACGGATTTTTTGTGATGACAAGATAATCCGCTCCCCCCTTAGCCAGATGCAACAAATGTTGAAATGATGGGTAAAAATGTTCTATCCGGGATATTAGCGCAAAAAAACTCCGCCGGTCAAATACCAGCGGAGTTGATCACAAACATTACGAAAATATGCTACAAATAATTATTGATAATATTTTCCAGGTATTCCTGTCTGCCGCTCGTCACCGCTGGTTCCCCATTGGCAATGGCAAATGCGCGCAGGCTCTCAAGGGTAGCCTGTCCTGCTTCAAAAGTTTTTGCCGCTTCCGTATTGAAAGATGCGTACCGCTCCTGACGAATCTTCTTATAAGCACTTTGCTCCAGGATGGTGTTGGCTGTAATGAGGGCACGTGCAAAGCTATCTATCCCGCCGATGTGTGCGTAGAACAGATCAGCCGGATCTGTAGAGTTCCTCCTGATCTTTGCATCGAAATTAATGCCGCCGCCTTTAAATCCGCCGCCTTCGAGGATGATCAACATGGCCTCTGTGAGTTCGTTGAGATTGGTCGGGAACTGATCGGTATCCCAGCCATTCTGATAGTCGCCTCTGTTGGCATCAATGCTGCCAAGTAAACCGGCATCAATGGCTACCTGCAATTCGTGCTGGAAAGTATGCCCCGCCAATGTTGCGTGGTTTACTTCGAGGTTGAGCTTAAAGTCGTTCTGCAAATCATACTGGTGAAGGAAACCGATCACCGTTTCTGCATCATAATCATACTGGTGTTTGGTAGGTTCACATGGTTTGGGTTCGATAAAGAAAGTACCGGTAAACCCATTCTTGCGGGCATAATCTCTTGATGCCTGCAGGAACCTCGCCAGGTGTTCCTTCTCCCGTTTCATATTAGTATTCAAAAGACTCATATATCCTTCCCGGCCACCCCAGAATACATAATTTTCACCACCGAGTGCAATCGTAGCATCAAGGGCCGCTTTCACCTGTGCTGCAGCATGACTCAATACGTGAAAATCCGGATTAGTGGCTGCTCCATTCATATAACGGCGATGACTGAACAGGTTGGCAGTACCCCATAATAACTTAACACCACTTTCTTCCTGCTTTTGTTTCAGATATTGCGTCAACGTTTGCAGACGCTTTTCATTGTCCTCGACATTATTGGTATAATCAACAACGTCCACATCGTGGAAGCAATAATAAGGCAGGTTTAATTTGGTGATCATTTCAAAAGCAGCATCTGCTTTGTCTTTTGCCCGCTCAATCGGGTCAGCGTTTTTGTCCCATTCAAACAGATGTGTGGCTTCACCAAAGGGATCAGCACCGGTTCCATTAAAAGAGTGCCAGTAAGCAACAGCAAAACGCAACCACTCTTTCATTGACTTCCCGGCTATTTTTTTGTTTTCATCATACCAGCGGTAGGCCAAAGGATTATCAGTACGTGGACCTTCAAACTGAATGGCGGAAATGCCACTAAAAAATTCTTTCTTTCCCGTAACTATTTTCATATTCGTGTTTTATTCAGCAAATATTGTCTGAATTGAAAAAGTTAACAACCGCTATTTTTGAAAGAAAATATGCTATCTTATCAATAATTATAAATGTTTATCAATTTACATGATAAAATAGGGTATCTATAAGGAGTATGAAAACAATTCTTCAAAAAATCGCCAATGACATCAGCCAGAGCTTTGCCTGCCGGATTTATCAAACACCTCAATTTGAAACCAACTGGCATAAGCACCCTGAGTATGAACTCATCCTCATACTTAAAGGGCATGGCACCGTCATGATAGGCGATTATGTAAGTGATTATTCCGTCAATGACGTGTTCTTCATCGCCGGCAACCTCCCCCACTGGTTTAGAAAAAACCATCCCAAAACAATAGGATCAGCCATGGTTATACATTTCACTGCCGATTGCTGGGGTGATGGGTTGCTGCAAATGACAGAAATGAAAGTAATACAATCGCTGCTGCAAAAGAAGAACGGCATACAATTGGAGAAAACCCTCAAGAAAGAAATAACAGCGTGTATGCAGCTGATATACCGTAAAAAAGGATTTGATAAGCTCATGCTGCTCCTGCAATGCCTGCATAAAATAGGACATTCGAGACAATCTAAACTACTGACAGAAGATTTCACCGATACCTCCGACCTGGTAAATCCCATCATCGAAAAAATTATCGACTTCTCGTTTAAACACTACCTGGATAAAATCACGCTGGAGCAGGTAGCCGCCATTGCTAATATGAGCATCCCCAACTTTTGCCGTTTTTTCAAGAAGAATATCAAAAAAACCTATTTCGATTTCCTCAGGGATCTGCGGATCAGTCATGCATGTAAGCTCCTTACCGCCAGCACCGAACCAATACTGGATATCTGTTATGAAAGTGGTTACAAAAGCTGGGCACATTTCAGTAAACAATTCAAGGAAGTAAAACAGCAAACACCCAGTCAATACCGTAAAATGTATTTATCGTAAAATGGCCCCGTTGCTTCTTATACGCGCTGCAATGTTCCGTAGATAATACCTACTTCCTTCGCGTGTAGTCTGTGATGTTTCGACCACACTGATTTATTATTAAAGGACCTTAAGGCCATCAGAAAAAAATACAAGGCTGAAGAAAAGGCCCTAAAAAGCCACTAGCTTCATTTATAGCATTATCTTACCCCCCTTGTTTAACCCAGGTAATGCAACAATCATTAAATTTTAAAGAAAGCCAATAAATACCGGCCGTGATCGATGATTCGCCCGTGTGCCGGGCTATGTACTATCGTTGACGTTGGTACAAATTCCCGGTCATGTTCTGAAGTCTAAAGCGTCATTTATCATGGTCGGTATTTGCTTTTAGCCGGGTGTTGGGCAGCTGCGTCGTTGTCGATATGCGCTGTAGCTACTCCGTTATAACTAAAAATCAAATTGATAATGCAAACGTGCTAACGTCCGGGGAATAGATGATGGGTTCTCCCGTCGGGCGTTTAATCAGGATTCTCCCCATCAGTGCTATAATCTCCCTCTTAATCGGAGGTCTGCCGCCCTCCAAGATCTCTAATCCCTAGTGGCCTAGTTTTATGGGAAGCTTACAGTGGCATCTATTCAATGTATGTTTAAAATGTGTTGTTGCCACGCCGATTGTATTTGCGGTGGCATACATGATATCTTCATACATCCTATCTATTTTCACCCTCTTTTAGAGCCAATGTCAGGGTCTTGACCCTTTGTAATAGTACTTTCTGTAATTGTATCAACACGTATCGGACCCTGTGGAACGGGAACAGATACTGGTGTTTGTGGTGCAGTTTGGCTACCATCCTGCCCGGAAGTATTATCGCTCATGTTTCTAATTTTACCCTATCAATTTACAACTTTTCAGGCAGTTTTAATCGCGGAACATTTATGTATTGACTGGGTACAATTTAAATGCCCAATATGACTTCATTAAGGAGATAAAATATTATATTCGTATAGATAAGTCAACCCAAATAAAAATAAGTAAACAAGAATCGCGCAATCGCACTTTGATAGACTAACAAATAGACCAAAAACAAAAAACCCGCGCCATGCGCAGGTTTCAAGCTTCTCCAGTGATCCCCTTGGGAGTAGCACGTATGTTCGTAATGTCTTGTAGATTCTGTGTTTGGTAGTAGTGAGCGTTTATTGCTAACCGTTATGCTAACCTGATTACGTGTAACCGTTGTGGTCAGGAGTAATGATAGGCAAATATAAGTAACGATCTGCTAAATCATCATTTTATTACCCTACTTATTCA
>NZ_DATCVJ010001046.1:0-2374 GCF_036566945.1 Chitinophaga sp.
AGTAGGTGTTATTGCTGGCTTTATACCCGCGCTGTTTTTTTCGAAAGTCAGTCCCATGAACGCATTCGGAAATGTTTCATCGGTAAAAATATTTAAACACCTGCCACTGAGGCGTGCTTTAGTGGTAATTCAATACACGGTGACACTGATCTTTATTACCACCACCGCCGTTGGCTATGTGCAGTATAAAAACATACTGGCATTCGACCTGGGATTCAGCACCACAAATATTCTGAACATCAATATGCTGGATAATAAACCCGACGTACTACTGAAGGAACTCAGTGAGATCCCGGAAGTAACTGCACTTTCCCGGTCGCTGATTACCACCGGCGTTGGGAATGCCTGGGGAGGTAATATGAAATACAAAGATTCAGGGGATTCGGCACTGGTCATGACCAACCACGTAGACGAAAACTATTTGCCGCTACATGATTATAAGCTGCTTGCCGGCGGCAATTTCATGGCCCGTCCTATCACACCCCAGGCGGCCACTGAGGTGATCGTTAATCAGCAGGCATTAAGGCGGTTTAACATCAGCGCCAACAATCCCGAAAAAGCCATCGGCGAACAGATTATATTGAATGGCCGCAAAATGACCATCGTTGGTGTAATGCAGGACTTTCACTATGGTAAAGTGGAAAACCTCATCGGACCAGTAGCCTTCACCTTCTGGACACCGGAAGACAGGGCCATCATCAGCGCCAAAATAAAAAGCAGCGACATGCCGGCCACGATGGCCAAAATCGAGTCCATATGGAAAATGGTTGATCGGGTGCATCCGTTTACTGCTGAATTTTATGAGCAGGAAATAGCAGATGCATACAGCGAATTTTCCACCATGATCAAGATCATTGGCTTCCTCTCGGTTTTAGCTATTTCCATCGCCTCCATGGGGTTATTCGGAATGGTGGTATTCACCACCGAAACAAGATTAAAGGAGATTGGCATCCGCAAAGTAATGGGCGCCAGCATTGCCAATCTTATATTCTTGCTGAGCCGCGGATTTCTATTGCTACTGTCGGTATCAGCACTGATTGCTTTGCCGGCAACTTACGTCTTCTTCCAAACCGTGGTGCTTCCTCATTTTCCCTATCATACACCCGTGCATTTCGCGGAGCTATTCGCCGGCTTGCTGGGGGTATTGGTGATCGCCTTCATTATGATCGGGACACAGACGTTGAAAGCGGCGAGAAGCAATCCGGTAGCGGTATTGAAGAGTGAATAAGGTTTGGCAATTTTTCACTATCAATGGCAATTGAATCCTGCCTACGCTTTTTGTTGCTCTGTCGGAGCAACAAAAAGCTTTTTTATAAATAGATGATCACTGCATACTTACCTTGCACAAACGCTCATAGATCTTTTCTTTCATCAGCCTTTCATTTTCCCATCCTGTAAAATTGACTACCAATAAATTTCTTAATATAGATTAAGTCGCTTTCTTAATGTACTTCATCGGCCGTATTCCTGCTATATCGGACATTTGTATAACAAAAGGCTTATTGATGGCACAATATATTTTACATAAAGCAGACAGCAGAGGGCATGATCATGCGGAGTGGCTGGATAGTAAAAAAACTTTCAGTTTTGCAGATTATTACAACCCGAAAAGAATGGGATTTGGTGCCTTGCGGGTGCTCAACGACGACACGGTGGCGGGCGGAAAAGGATTCGGTTCCCATCCGCACGATAACATGGAAATTATCAGCATCCCACTGGAAGGGAGCTTGCTGCATGAAGATAATGTGGGAAATAAAAAAGTGGTGACTGCAGGCCAGGTCCAGATAATGAGCACCGGCAGTGGCGTGTTTCACAGCGAATATAATTACAGCGATTCCCTGCCGGCGAAGTTTCTGCAGATATGGGTATATCCCGAAGCACTGAACACCGCCCCCGGATATACACAAATAGTATTGCCGGATGCGCTGCGGAGCAATCAACTATACGCGTTTATCAAACCCGATAGCGACGCGGCGACCACTACTATCCGGAAAGATACCTGGTTTAGTATCGGCACTTTTGATAAAGGCACGCAGGTTAACTATCCCGTACACAAGAGCGGAAACGGCGTGTATGCATTTGTTATCGCCGGAAGCTTTACGATCGATGGCAGGGAACTTCAGCCAAGAGATGGTCTGGGCGTGTGGGATACAGACAGCCTTACCATCGGCGCGCTCTCCGACCAGGCAGAATTATTACTGATGGAGGTACCAATGACGACTAATAAATGACCAAGCCATGGATAATACAATGATCAACATACTGGCAGTTGGCTACAATGTCCCTATCATGGAAGTAGTGGACCGGCTGATTAATAAGCACGGGAACTGGAAGGGCACTGTAGCACTGACAAGACAACAGGCGGCCATTAAGC
>NZ_DATCVJ010001047.1:0-8054 GCF_036566945.1 Chitinophaga sp.
CCGCTGCATTTACTAAAAGCTAAAAGCTAAAAGCTATTTCGTCATATTTCTTTCCCTTTCCATTTACCACTACGCAAATACCAGAAACTCATCCCAAAGATGATGGTCCAGTAAATGAAATCGGCTCCCCATGCCCATTGCAACTGGCTGTGCATTCTTTCAATCACAATATCACAATAAAGGAGGTAGCCAATTACCGCGGCGATTTCTGTGATCAGATTCATACGCGTATTGCCGGTGCCTATCACCCCACTCATCACCACCGCCGCTACGGCCATCAAAATGGTACTCAGGGTAATAATGCGTATAGACGGGATAGCGGCCGTTATCAGGTCGGCATTACTGGTATAAATATGGAGTAACGTGTAGGGAAACAGGTTCACAAGTATGCACACCGTAGCCGAGCAAGCCAAACTAATCAGCACAATTTTACGGATAACGGTAAACACCAGCTCCGACCGGCCCTGTCCAATAATATTACTCACCATTGTATTACAGGCCGCTGCCAGCGCCCACGTAAATATGCCGAAGAACCCGAAAATACTACGGAGCATATTGGACACTGCCAGTGGTCTTTCTCCCAGATGTTCAATAAATATGAAGAAAACAAACCAGCTGCCTATACTAAACAGAAACTGCACAATCAGTGGAGCTGATACATTCAGGATGTTTTTAACAATACTCCAATTCAGGCGGAGATACCTGAACAAACTATATTCCAGGTGATAACGCCGGATGAATAAAATAGAGAAAGCCACGCCACAACCAGTTACTTCTGCTATCACAGAGGCGGTAGCAGCGCCATTCAACCCCATGGCCACAAAGCCCAGCTTACCAAAAATGAGGGCGTAGTCAAAGAAGATGTTCACCATTTCCTGGAAAAGAGAAGTGACAGCCAATACTTTAGAATGTCCGCTGCCAATATAAAACGCATTGGCCATGTTCAGCAACATCAGAAATGGGAGCCCCCAGATACGGATACGTATAAACGAAACAGCCGCTTCATAGATATGGTGGTCATGCAAACTTTTCGAAAAGAACCAGGGCGCCGCCAGCAAGGTTAATAAAATAGCCAGCAGGGAGAAGAAAACGCCCACCTGTATCCCATTGGAAAAAAGTTGGCCGATCCCGGCATATTGACCCTGTCCTGCTCTGCGGGCTATCAACACCTGCATCCCGTTATTAAGACCATAAGCAATCATGTACATCACCAGATAATAGATCCCCGCGATGCCGTTGGCCGCCAGTTCAAACTCCCCCAGGCGCCCAAGGAAGGCCGTATTGGTAATGTGATTGATCTGTGGGATAATGAGCGCCAGACATATAGGTCCTGCTATTTTTATAATCTGCCGCGTCGTAACTTCCAGTTGCATGAATCTTTTGCTGATTGAGGGTGTAAAAACAAAGATATAGCTATATGTTGATCATCTGTTCCATATAAAACAACAAAACGCCCTCACCAATTAACTAAAAAGGTTATTATTGTAGTTCATTTGAAAGGTAAAATATGCCCGTGGCTTATAACATCCATCCTGCATTTACAGTAGACGATGAAACCCTGCTGGAAACTGACCTCACTGCCTGTTATTTATTAGTACTGGTGGGAAGCGGAACATTTAGTTATGTAGTGTATGATCCGGTTGCTAAGAAATTTCTGGCATTGAAATCCTATCATTTTACTCCCCGGAAGATGGCCCTGGCCGATCTGGAAATGATAGAGAACGTGTTTGACACAGACAAGCTGCTGTTTACAGCCTTTAAATCTATACTACTGGCCTTTAATACCGGTAATGGTGTATTAGTGCCCCACCAGTATTATATGCCGTCTATGAAAAAGGATTATCTGCACCTGGCTATGCCAGAGAAAGTGCAGGAGGCGATCCTGTCAGATTTGCTGCCGGGATTGCCCATGGTGAATATTTACAGTGTGGATAAGGATTTGCTGGGATTTTTACGGAAGGAATTCTCTACTGATCTGGTGATCCATGCCAATTCAGCCCTGCTACAATCCTATCCAATGGACCTGGATTTTAATGCAGCAAACGGAATCGCCTTTGTAGAAGTGGAGCAACACACCTTTATGGTGACCGTATACGTAGGTGGTAAACTCCTCATTCAACAGGAGTCGGACTACCAAACAGGATTGGATGTGGTGTATACCGTGGTGAATATCCTGCGTCAGCTGGACCTGGATGAACAACTCGTAAAGGTAAAGCTGGGAGGAGTCATAGCCACAGATGCAGGCGTATACCAGGAAATGTACAAATTCATTCCTCACCTGGAATGGATACAACGACTACCGGGTTTCAACTACATTACTAAAATGCAGGAAATACCGGGTTATTATTTTCATAATTTATATGCGTTAGCGCTATGCGTATAATCGGAGGAGCTAGTGGAGGCAGAAAAATACAACCACCTGCAAAAATGCCACATACCCGCCCTACAACAGATTTAGCAAAGGGTGGGTTGTTCAATATCATTGAGAACAATCTGGATATTCCATCTTTAAAAACACTTGATATTTTTGGGGGAACAGGAAGTATCAGCTACGAGCTGGCTTCCAGAGGTGCAACGGATATGACGGTCGTGGAGAAAGATCCGGCGATGGCCGCTTTCATCAGTAAAACAGCCCTTGGCTTAGGGATTACTACCCTGAAAACGGTAAAAATGGACGTTTTTAAGTACCTGCAGCAATGCACGGAAAAATTTGATCTGATTTTTGCGGACCCACCTTATATGATGGATACACTGGACCAACTGCCTTTACTGGTATTTGAGAAAGAGCTGTTGAATCCGGAAGGCTGGCTGATAGTAGAACATACACAACACAAAAAATTCCAGGACTATTCTTATTATCGTTCTGAAAGAAATTATGGTGCTACGGTTTTCTCTATTTTTATTAACCGGGAAGCATTAAAACGCTGACAGATAATTTATACATCATGAGGATTTGTTTATTCCCTGGCACATTCGATCCCATAACCCTGGGGCATACGGATGTCATTAACCGTGGACTGGATTTGTTTGATCGCCTGGTGATCGGCATTGGTGTAAACAGCAGCAAAACGCCTATGTTTGCACTGGAAGAGCGGATGGCCTGGATCCGTGAAATTTATAAAGATGATCCGCGGGTAGAAGTGGCTTCCTATTCCGGTCTCACAATTGACTTTTGTAAAAAACTGGATGCCCGTTTTATTCTGCGGGGGATCCGTTATGTAAGTGATTTTGAATACGAAAAGGCGATTGCAGACGTAAACCGCACCGTGGCCCCGGGCATTGAAACTATTTTTTTAACTACGGTACCACAGTATTCAAGCATCGCTTCCACCCTGGTAAGGGATATTTACCGTTATGGGGGAGATGTATCACCTTTTCTGCCGGCAGCTGTATTAGAAGGTATTAAGCGCGTTAAGCAATAATTTCTTTAAAGTAATTGATATGAAAACGATCTGGTATTCCACCAAAATTTCACTGGACCAGCTGAATGAAATGGGAGGAACGACGATGGCAACCTGCCTGGGGATGGAATTCACAGAAATAGGGCCGGATTATCTTAAAATGATGATGCCGGTAGATCACAGAACGGTGCAGCCTTACGGACTATTGCACGGTGGTGCTTCTGCAGCACTCGCGGAAACGGTAGGTAGTATGGCGTCGGGATTAATTATTGATCCGGAAAAACAGATTTGTGTGGGAATGGAAATTAATGCCAATCACGTACGGGGCGTTAGAAGTGGGTATGTACATGCATGCGCCCGTCCTTTGCATATTGGCGCCAACAGCCATGTATGGGATATCCGCATTACAGACGATCAGCATAAACTGGTATGTGTAAGCCGGCTTACAGTAGCCATCCTGGCTAAACGATAACCAGTTTAGCAGGAATTTGGTCGGTTTTTTCCATTGTAAGCAATGATCAGCTGTTTATTTCTATTTTATAAAATAAACAGCTGACAACTACTACAGATTAGAAGCCCTGAATACTTCCCTGATATTTTCGTAGGAAAACTTAAGATACTTGTCTACGTTTTCCGGTTTAATCCATTCCAGATCCTGTATATCTTCTTCTATTTGCGGCACAGTTAACTCAGTGCCGGTAAACAGCATCCGGTACCAATGGGTATGTTTCAACACCTTTTTGTTTTTCATAGGGTAATAATGATACGTTTCCGTGATCTTATTTTCCAGTGAAACGGTGTGTAAGCCTGTTTCTTCAGCTACCTCACGCAGGGCACAGGTTTCCAGGTCTTCTCCCGGATCCTGTTTACCTTTCGGTAAATCCCATTTACCTCTGCGAAACATCATCAGCACTTCTCCGGCAGGATTGGTAATTAAGCCACCAGCTGCCACCAGTACGGTAAAGTGAAGGGATACTTTTTTAAAGAGTTGCTTTACATCCGGTGCAATAAAAACCGCTGCTTCCTTTTTCCCATCTTCCAGTTTTTGCAGTACGCTTTCCATTTTTATAGTATCTGGATTGTCGTACACCTTTGCTTTTGCAAAGAGCGCCGGAATACTGGTCGTATCAGCACTCAGTAGGAGTGGCCGCTCGTTGAGATAGATAGTAATAGTTGCTTGCATGCCGCAAATGTAACGAGGATAGGAATAAGTAGATAAAAAACGGGGCGGAAATTTGAATTGATAAGATAACTAACAGAAGCTTTTAAACGCTGGTATGTTTCGGTAATAGCGAAGAAGTGACAAGTGCAAAATATTTCGGAAGAAAAACTCCTTTCTGGTAGCGATTTTTCTTTTTTACTGAATTAGTCAATGACTAGTTTACTAGTAAAATAGTAGAAATAAACTACTTTTGGCGGTTGTATGAGTAAAGTAAGCGAAAAACAAGTTGCAGAAAAGTTACTGCAGGTGCAGGCCGTAAAGTTAAGTCCTGCACAGCCTTTTACATGGGCTTCCGGCTGGAAATCGCCGATATATTGCGATAACAGGAAGATTTTATCTTACCCGTACGTGCGCGACTATATTAAATCGGAATTGTGCAACCTGGTGTTTGAAACTTTTCCGGATGCAGCAGTTATTGCAGGAGTGGCTACAGCAGGTATTCCACATGGTGCACTGGTGGCTGATCAGCTGAAACTGCCTTTTATTTATGTAAGGTCCAAGCCTAAAGAACATGGCATGGGTAACCAGATCGAAGGGGTATTACAGCCAGGCCAATCTGTAGTGGTGGTAGAAGATCTTATTTCTACCGGTAAGAGCAGTCTGGAAGCGGTGCAGGCGATTCGTGCAGCAGGTGGAGAAGTGGTAGGTATGGTGTCCATCTTTAACTATGGTTTCGATGTGGCGGTGAAAGCTTTTGAAGCGGTAGGCGTTCCATTCTATTCTCTGAGTAACTATAGCGCTATGATTGCGCTGGCAGAGGAAAAGGGAATTGTTTCTGCAGATGAAATAGCCACTTTGCAGGCCTGGAGAAGTGCGCCGGATCAGTGGGGCCGATAGTTCATAATTGTATATCACATTTTTTGTATATTCGGGTATTAATATTACAACTATGCGTATCCTAAAATTAGTAATGTTGTTCCTGGTAGCCAGTGTAGGTATGGCTATGGCCCAGCAGAAACAGAAGTCGATTGAAACGGTAAAGATCAGCACGCCAACTGTGCAGTGTGAATCCTGCAAGACCCGTATTGAAAGATATATGTCTCACGAGGAAGGAGTACAGTCTGTGAAAGTTGATTTCAAGAAGCATATCACTACAGTTAAATACTGGACAGACCGTACAAACGTGGAGAATATCAAGACTGGTATCGCCAATGCAGGATATGATGCAGATAATATCACTGCCAATCCTGAGTCTTATGCAAAACTGCCTACCTGCTGCAAAAAACCGGAAGATGGTGGTGGCATGGCCAAGGAAAAGAAAAACTAATATTGCGATAGCCTTTAGCAGTTGATTTGCCGTTAAAAACCGGACGAATAACAGCTAAAGGCTATTTTAAAATAGCAGACCCGGTTCAGAAGAAATAGCCCCAAGCGGGAACCCTGGACTAAAATTGTCGCTAACATTTAAAGCTATCGTCATTCCCATCCTGTTCAACCCGCTGAAACATCATCTCGCCGAACTTCAGCAAACGCTTTTGCTTATAAATCCATCAGACATCAATTTTCACTTGCTGGCCCTTGGCGGTTCACAAATGGATATGTATGCCGGCCACCTTAGTACCGACACTATTTTCAGGGAAATAAGGGAACAATTACAGCGGGCAGGTGTGCACAACCGCTCAGATTATGAAGCTTTTCTCGCACACAGGGATCATTATGCTACGCTGGTATTATCGGATACCTCCAGGTGGATATTACGGTTGGCAGCGGATAAATCCTGCTACATACACCTGCATCCGGGCCGGTACAGTCCTCATACCTTTCGCGTAAAAGCGTCTGCCCTCAAAACGGCGCTGGCGTGGTGGGTGACAAAGCAGCATCATTTACTGACAGGAGATTTGCAAACAGACCTCCATCAGTTAAGAAAAGGCTTAGGGCTGCCTCCGCTAAAAAATATAAGCGAAAGCAATCACATCCTGAAAATAATGTCTTTGTTGGATGATACGGGATCAGAAGAAATTTAAGGCTTGTTTAGTTTCGCACTTGATGGGGAAGGGCAGAAAAATGCCTCCTTTACCCACCTTGCAATTACCGGTGGCTTTAATGGTCACTTCTTTATTGGAAAATGCACTCAACGCATTTTTAAATACGTTTCCCATATTTACCTCCAGTTTCACCGGGAAATAAAAAGTATCTCTGGCGGGGATGGCAATAGTGGTATCCTGTAGAGAATGGCCGACTTCGGTATCGTCAATAAATAAGTCAAAGTTGGCATCTTTTAATTGCAGCCGAAAATTGTTTGGGTTATAATATGCCAGGGTCATCCGTACTATACTTTTACTCATACCAATCTCATCCAAATCGATGCCGGCTACTCTCACAAATTGAATATCCTTCGTTTTTTCGCAAGAGCTTGCTACTCCCCAAATCATAAAAACCGCCACTAACAATCGGAAAACTTTCATCGGCTGCCCAGGTATTTAATTTATGTCAAACCTACAGCAAAGGTTTTAGTTATCAAAAACAGGCTGTCTGAATTGGGAAACTTTTAACGGAGAGATTTTTTGGGCTCGGGGATAGGCGGTTAATGAATAAATCATAAAACACATATAAATAAAATCGTTTTTTAAAAAAATATATTATCTTCGTGATTCCTCCTCTGTTCGCTAAAAATGAACAAAAAAGCGACTAATTTCTTTAGTATTTTTGCATTTCGGTAACTTTTATGGAAAGTAGTAACGTGCTAATTAATTTAGCATATGATTAATAATCCTATGAATTGCTAATCATCTACTTAAAGTTAATTGTTAAGTATTTATGTATAAGTGATTGTCAGGTGAAGCAAACGAATTTCCTACACCAGGCTTAAAATTTTGACATTATGACAGAGAATGCAGGAGAGAAGGTATTACTGATTGAATCTCAGTATTTTCCACCAATTGATGCATATAGAACTTTAGTAACGCACGACATATTACAGATTGAGAAATATGAGCACTACCAAAAGCTCAGTTACAGGAACCGTTGTTACGTTGCCGGTCCAAATGGCCGGATGATTTTAAGTGTGCCTTTGGCGAGAGGGAAAAATCAGCGGACTGTTATGAAAGATGTCCGGATCAGTAATGAAGAGAAATGGCAGGGCCTGCATTGGAAAACGCTCGTGTCTGCTTATAGGCGTTCCCCCTGGTTTGAATATTATGAGGCAGACCTGCAGGAACTATTTGAAAAACCATTCGATTTTTTATTGGACTGGAACATTGCCTGCTTTGAATGGATGAATAGCAAACTCGGCATTAATATACCGGTGACCTTCACAGAAAGTTATCAGAAAGAAGTCAGTGGTGTAACCGATGCCCGGGAAAGCATCCTGCCGGGCGCTGTACCCGAAAACGAAACACCGGAATATACACAGGTATTCCAGGAGCGTACCGGGTTCATTCCTGGTCTGAGCATACTGGACTTGCTTTTTTGCGAAGGAAAACAGGCCACAA
>NZ_DATCVJ010001048.1:0-1986 GCF_036566945.1 Chitinophaga sp.
TTTTCATCCAGTATTGTTATAACTCCGACAAAAGAACATTGCTCAGCACTGAAATTGCGATCCCTCCTGCTTATTGGAAAAGGTCCCGGATCACCACAAACTTACCGAAGGACTATGGGAATCATGAAGAACTTAATAAAAGGCTGAAAACCTTATTACGTCTGGTTGAAGATGTTATATCCTATGCGTTGCAAGAAAAAATAATAGACGTTTTGACCTTTGTCAAAAGTACCTTTAAACCAGACCTTAACCCGGAAATCCTTGCCCCTAAAGCCCAAGAGACGGCGAACAAGCAGCCGGAAACAAATCTGGATTTCTACTTTCAGATAGATGATTACATAAAATGCAAGACCAACAAGGTTACGCCTGGCATGCTGCGGGTTTACAAAAACATGAAAGACCACCTGCAAGCGTTTCAGGATTATAGGAAGTCTGTTATAACCTTCGATTGCCTTGATTTTAATTTCTATGAAGGTCTGGTTGATTTTCTGACATTTGAGTATATACAACGCCGAAGGAAAGCCGTTATAAAGGGCCTTAGGACGGCAACAGTAGGCAAAACAATTAAGCAACTGCGTATATTCATCCGGGATAGAATACGCCGTAAAATCATCCCTCCTATTGATTTATCGGACTTCAAGATTCTGAATGAGGAATCTGACGCTATCTATCTTTCATGGAAGGAAATAAACCAGATATACCATACTGATCTGACGGATTCCCCTTCCCTCCTGCCCTACCGTGATCTATTTGTTTTGGGATGCCTTACCGGGCTTAGGTTTTCGGACTTCTCCAACATCAAGCCGGAAGATATACGAAAAGGAATGCTTCATAAAAAACAGGAAAAGTCGGACCACTGGGTGGTGATTCCCTTAATGGATGCGGCTAATGAGATACTTATAAATCGCTTCAAAAAAGTAATCCCTGTCGTGAACAATCCGGATTTCAATGTAAATATTAAAGAAATTGGCCGTCTGGCCGGGATTTGTGAGTCAGTGAAATTCTCCTACAAAAAAGGAAATAAGGATATAGAGGTTATAAAGTCTAAATATGGATGGATTACCTCTCACACCTGCCGCCGCTCTTTTTGTACAAATGAATTTCTGGCAGGAACACCAGTAGAGCTGATAATGAAAATCAGTGGACATAAGAGTCTACAGGATTTCTACCGGTATATTCGTATCAGTCCTGAAGAAGCGGGTAAAAAGATTAAAGAGCTATGGGAAAAAAGGAAACAAACTGGAATCGTACCTTTAAATACTGTTGATCATTCACAGGCATGTTAAAACCAAAAACAACCGGAAAGGCTTTGCAGTAGAGTCTTTCCGGTTTATATATCTACATAATGGAAAATGGCGCAAGAAGACTCAAGCACCATTATCGTAATTGCTTAAACACAAAAAAGAAATTATTTCCTAGCCGTAATCTTTACTATTGATGCACTGAATTCTTCTTTGATGGCTTCTCCAATCTCCCGAATCTTGTCTTTTTCGGCATTGCTTAGAGCCGGAATCACCCTGCCTTCAATAACTTTATCGCGGCTTCTCAACTTTCGATAAAAAGTAGGCACACTATAATTGCATTCTTCACACACCCTGTCCCGTAAATGCTGAGCCACAGTGGTAAACTCAGAATGAAGCATAAATAATACATTCTCGTCCTTTAAATTCTTCATGGATTAAGATTTAATGGTGATTAACTAGCCTCCCTGTCCGGAAGAAAACTTTAAAATGGTTATGCCAAACGACTTTCCTTACCAGTCATTGCGACCGGTTTAACTAAGCCTTATCATTAAAATCTGAGAGACAATCTAAAACCTGCGGGAGAGTAGAAAACAAAAAGGCGCAGGTACCAACTTTCTCCGCTATAGAGGCCGTAGGAAGCCTGAACACAGATAAGTTGGCCCACGCCTTTATAGCATGAGCCATCCACTTATCACCCTGTGTTCTGAAATTTCCTACGTTTCTATAGCAAGGTAAAAGCGAA
>NZ_DATCVJ010001049.1:0-2780 GCF_036566945.1 Chitinophaga sp.
GGTGGTCCCTAAAAAACCTTGTGGAGCAAAAAAGGAACTACCGCCGTTATAAGTTCTTACATCTGTATATTGGGTGTTTTTGTTGTAGTTAAGATTACCAGAGTTAGTACTGGAAATGGTCAACCAGTCGGTAATTTTATAGTCTAATTTAATAGATCCGAAAAACAATTGCGACTGCCGTTTTGAAAAATTATACTGCCTGTTGAACAGAGGATTATCAACGATCTGCTGCGTTCCACCCATTTTAAAGTTAAGCGCCTGTGTGACCGATCCATTTGCGGCATAAGGGTTTGCCCAGGGAATAAGGCTTTGAATGCTGCCAACAGTGCCGCCCTGATCCTGTCGGCCATCATTCATAATGCCATTGATGGAAACAGCAGCTGTAAATTGGTCTGTTAAACGACTTTCAAGGTTCAGGCGGAACGATTTCCGGATTAAACTATTGAGCACACCTGTAGCTTGTTCATTGTAGTAAGAGCCGCCCAGGTAATATTTAGTGCGCTCGTTTCCACCGCTGGCAGAGAGGTTTACTTCTGAGGTATTGCTGGTTATAAATGCATATTTAGACCAATCGTACGAACTATTCACCTGCTGCTGTGTAGGCAGCCGGTAATCCAGATAGTTATTCAACGTAGGGAACATTGGGGAGAGGCTGGCATTATTCTGTGTATAATCTTCCGTATAGAAACGTTTTTGTAAGTCATATAATTCGGCGCCATTCATAAACTTCATCCGGCCGCGATTAGGTTGATTAATACCATACTTTACCTCAGCACTGATCCGTGGTTTTGCGTTACTCCCTTTTTTAGTGGTGACCACCAATACACCTGCGGCCGCTCTTGATCCATAGATCGCCGTAGCAGCCGCATCTTTTAGTACGATGACGTCCTGGATTTCCTGCGGAGTCACCAGCTCTTTCAGGTTTTGGTTCGGCATAATTACGCCATCCAATACGATGAGCGGGCCATAGTTGAGCGAAGGCACTATAAATTCATTGACCTGATCAACACCAACGCTGGCCACACTACTCTGGCCTCTTACGAATATTTGTCCGCCGCTGCTGGTTGGGTCGGCGGCATTCTGTTCGGAGATATACAAACCTGCTGCTCTACCTTTCAGTAAAGATGCCGGATCGGAAGAAGTGATCCCCCTCCTGATTTCATCTCCGGATATTTTCTGTACAGCCCCGGTTAACTCTCCGGGTTTCTTAACCCCGTAACCGGTGGATATGACTACTTCTTTCTGTTCGATTGCTTCCTGCTGGAGGGTGAAAGCGAGTTCTAATGGTTTTTCTGTTACCATCAGTTTCCTGCTGATCGTGGCATACCCGATACTGGATATTTCCAGCGTATAATTACCCGGCGGTACATTGGGCAATATAAATATCCCGTCTTCATTGGTAGTGGTGCCTATCGTTGATGGTTTCAATCTGACGGATACACCCGGCAGCATTTTACCGTCGGATCTCGCAATAATCCCTTTTATTATCACCCCGGTATTTTCCTGTAAAAGCATATCAGTGTGAGGCGTCACTGGTGTCTTCATGGAAAGGGTGATAGTGGTGTTCCTTAGACTATACTTTAATGGTTGCTCCTGAAAAAGCAGGTCGAGAAACTTCAATAGTGGCAAGTCTTTCGCGTTAATTGTCACTGGTTTCGCAATAGTCAATAATTTTTCATCGAAGAAGAAAACATACCCGGTTTGTTTTTCAGTAAGCGCTAATACCGTTGATAAGTTTTCGCCTCTAACTGACATAGACACTTTGCCCTGTGCTGCTATGTTGGCACTACCATGCAGTGCAGCAGCAAGCATTAAAACAAACGTAATCCTCATCACCCGCCATGTTTGGTAGAGACAACGAGGCCCGGAGCTGCAGGCCTGCAAGCTTTTCGCATTTTTTTGCATAATTTTGGTTGGTTTGGTAAATAACAGGATCTATCCAGACTTGACTTTCGCCAAATGATAGCCGGATATGTTGACGCATACCGGCTTTTTGTTTTTTGAAACGATTGGTTTTTGATTGTTAATTATATACTACTAATGTTTTTCCTTCCATTTTAAATTTAATGTTCACATCCTGGAGTACTTCCAGCACCTGTGTTAAGCTGAGATCGCGTTTGATTTTCCCCCTGAAAATCCGTGATGGAACTTGTCCCTCATAACGCACATCTACATCATACCAGCGGCTCAACTCATTCATGACGGATGGCAGATTTGACTTGTCAAAGTTGAAGAGTCCATATTTCCAGGCCATTACCTGATCGATGTTGGCATCGTTTACGACTTCAATAGTTGTTTGCCCGGCAGCTGCTTGTTGACCTGGTTTGAGTAATACAGGCGCATTGGCTGGAGTGGACATTGATACGGCGCCTTCGAGCAAGGTAGTTTTAATAATACCTTCTTCCGGATAAGCGTGTACATTAAAATGAGTCCCCAGTACTTTTACCTCTGCCTTACCATTTGCACTTACTTTAAATGGTTTTTCCTCATCCTTTGCTACCTCGAAATAGGCTTCCCCGCTCATTTCCACGCGGCGCTCCTGCCCGGGGAAAGTAGTTGGGTATCGGATAGAGCTGGCCGCATTTAACCAAACAGTAGTACCATCCGGCAGTGTAATTTTAAATTGTCCGCCCCGGGGTGTCCGCAAGGTATTGTAGGTCACAGCATCTTTATCCGAAGAAGCAGCATATACCAGCTGTCCGCCCTGCTGCCGTACCACAGCGCCCCCTTGTTGCAGGATGCGATTACCGGCGCTATCCAGTTGCATCACGGAGCCATCA
>NZ_DATCVJ010001050.1:0-3466 GCF_036566945.1 Chitinophaga sp.
TTGGTGACCTCATCTGGATTCAAACCAGAAACCTTTTGATTCGTAGTCAAATGCTCTATTCAGTTGAGCTATGAAGCCGTATTTCCCTTTCGGGATTGCAAAGGTAGAATAATTTTTTATTCTAACAAATTATTTTTCAACTTTTTATATCTGACAGCTTTTCTTCAGATTTTTTATTTTGATAGAAAATGCTGCAAGTGTTGCAGCATTTTCTATCTTTTGTGACCTCATCTGGATTCAAACCAGAAACCTTTTGATTCGTAGTCAAATGCTCTATTCAGTTGAGCTATGAAGCCATTTCCCCGTTTGGGATTGCAAATGTAGGATTTGTTTTAAATTAAACAAAAAAAAGTTGAATTATTTTTTGAATGACTACCGTCAATGGATATACGTAGTAAATAATTGCGAGTATAATCTGGCGTTTTGCCCCTCCCCTATGCAACCACTAATATTCCTTTTTAAAAAGAAGTAATATCCTTTCTGAACAAGGGCCTGCAGCATATTTGTTTCCCGTCAAAGCGTATAGGAATATACGCTATATCCGGGATGGTCCAGAGAGGCTATCAGCATTTTTCAGATGCCCGCGAATGCATCCGGACATCTTCGTGCAGCCGCTTCCGTTAGAAGAATCAGTTGGGGTTTACGATGGCATCCCGTTTGCCTGAAACCAGGATCACCTCCGTCTTTCGGCTTTTTGTTGGCTTTACCTCAGCGTATAGAAGCGCTGGCGTAACTTAAACTTTAATGATCACATTTCTCCTGTACATGATCATTATCGGCACCAGGATGACCAACACCAATAAGATGGCAGCACCCAGTGAGGCATGATAGGGCGACAACCAGCTAACGAAGACCGTCTGGTAAAACCATTGATGCAGATTGGTATCCTGTACCGGAATATAACCCAACAACTTGGGAATAAGACCCGATAATACGAAGGCGGTGATGGCATTTCGCCCAAAAGCAACAAAAGGTGTCAGGTAACGCTGATGTCCGTGTACATCAATCAGCCAATAGCTCGCCGCCAGCGCCATAGTAGCCAGGCCGCCGGTATACAATACGAAAGATCCTGTCCACAGCGATTTATTAATTGGAAAAAACGGATCCCAGATCAGGGCCAATATCACCGTTCCAAAACCGTATACAAACATCCAGGACACCTTCACAGCGTTCTCCCGGTCTTTCCGACGTAACCAGCTCCCAACCAGCATACCAAATATTCCCGTGCCAATAGCGGGAACGGTACTTAAAATTCCTTCCGGGTCCCAGGTTTTGGAACCAGACCACAAATGCGCCGGCGTAAAGACTAACCGGTCCAGCCAGGCTCCCAGATTGGTTTCCGGCTCCAGGTTAGCCGCCCCTATTCCTGGTACGGGGATACAGGTCATCATAAACCAGTAGCTTAATAACAAAATAATGCCGGTCCAGATCTGCGTACGCCGGTTTGTTTTAATAAACAGGATGGCACAGATACTAAACACCACGCCTATACGCGGTAACACCCCCGGAAACCGCAGGTGTGCAAAGTTGAATTTTGGAAAGAGATTAAGGAACCAGCCCAGTGCAATGATAGTAGCGCCCCTGCGCAACGCCTGCCAGATTAATGCCCGGTGCTGCGCAGGATCTTCCTTGCGGGCGCCTAATGCATAAGCAATAGATACTCCGACTATAAACAGGAAAAATGGGAAAATCAGGTCTGTAGGCGTACAGCCATTCCATTTAGCATGTTCCAACGGAGCATATACATAACTCCAGTCACCGGGATTATTGACCAGTATCATGGCGGCCACCGTGAGACCACGAAAAAAATCAAGCGATAATAATCTTTGTTGTACTGCGATCGCCATTGCTTATTGTTTTACCTGCTGTTCCGCCACCTCCTGCCGGTGATAGGATCGCCACCGGGTAAAGACGCTTCCACAGCAATTATCCAGTGCCGCACATCTTCCTATAAATATAAAAAAAAACAAAAGGGAAAACTAGTTTTGTTAAAGAAAACTGGTGCAAACGGCCGGCTGATAATTTTATATGGCGGCCGTTTGCAGCCCAGGACATTAATTGCTTTTAGCAGCAACACGCCAGATCGTATTGGAGGCATCGTCAGCGACCAGTAATGCCCCATCCTTAGCAATCGCAACGCCTACCGGGCGACCATGGACCTTACTTCTGACTTCATCCGCAATAAAACCCGTGAGAAAATCTTCCGCTTTTCCTGCCGGACGGCCATCACGGAAAGGTACAAAGATGACTTTATACCCTGATAAATAAGTGCGGTTCCAGGACCCATGCTGGCCTATAAAGGCGCCATTTCTGTACTTCTCAGGGAATCCATTGCCCCGGTAAAAAACCAGGCCCAGAGAAGCTGTATGGGCCTTTAATGCGAAATCAGGCACCAGTGCCGTTTTTGCCAGTTCTTTTGCCTGCCCTTTTAACCCCGGATCTTCATGCTGTCCAAAATAAGTATATGGCCAACCATAAAAAGCACCTTCTTTTACACTCGTGAAATAGTCAGGCACCAGGTCGTCTCCTAGTTGATCACGTTCATTTACGACCGTCCAAAGTGTATGGGTACCAGGCGCCCAGTCCATTCCCACCGGATTACGTAACCCGCTGGCATAGACTTTCATTCCCGTACCGTCAGGATTTACTTCCAGTATATTAGCCCGGCCCTTCTCATTTTCCATACCGTGTTCAGCAGCATTGGTACCAGATCCTACGGAAACATATAGCTTTGTACCTTCTTCATTTCTGATCACATTCCTGGTCCAGTGATTGTTATAGCCACCCGCTGGCAAAGGCAGGATTTTTTTCCCATCAGCCTTGCAGCTTGTCATTCCTGCCTGATAAGGAAACAGCATCAATCCATCTGTATTGGCTACGTAAAATGCATCATTCATCACCAGCATCCCCAGGGGTTGATTCAGGTTTTTCAGAAACGTGTACCGTTGATCCGGGTGTCCATCGTTATCCGTATCGCGAAACATCGTAATCCGGTTAGCAGTGATACTGTTATTTTCTGATTTGGCTTTACCACTTGCTGCGTTGATGATTTCCTGTGTAAATCTTTTGATCGCGTGGGCCTCGGAAACGAAAACATCTCCATTGGGCGCAACATAGATCCATCGGGGGTTCTCAAGACCGTCTGCGAATTTTGTTACCTCAAAGCCCTGCGGGGCAATAGGCTTGCTGTCATCCTTCCAGCCGATTACATCACTGAAATTAGTCACCGATTTGGTGGCGCCAGGTAGAGGAAGAGAATCCGGAGGCGTGTTATTTTGCATGGCCAGTGAGTCCTCGGCGGCATGTAAAGTAGTTGGTCCGCTTCCATGACACCCACCCAAAACAACCATGACCAGTGCAAATCTTAGGGATAAAAAATAACTTTCCATAAATGTTAATGATACTTGGTAAGTAGTTACTGAACTGATAATAATTCTTTCATTATGTAGTTCACATCTGAATGTAA
>NZ_DATCVJ010001051.1:0-8794 GCF_036566945.1 Chitinophaga sp.
TGGAGAGAAAAATGCATGCTCGCCTATTTATGGTTATCGGTAACGTTACCTCACTGTTATCCTTTTTTCTTTCCTGCTGAAAACAGGTCAATAAATAAACCTATAAATACAATCACCCACGTGACTAAAGCTAATATAACAAATAAAGCGGAAACTGGTTGAAGGAATGTGAAGCCGGTAATGCCGGCATACGCGAACGTACACACGCCATACATGCCTAAAGGGAACACCATCGACCAGTACTGGGGATCATACTTCAGCGGTACCCTGGCAATAAAGTGCCGGTAGGCGAACATCAGAAAAAGCAAAGGGAGCCACCAGCTGGCAAATGCCCAGAAAAACATCGTGAACGCCTGTACGAAACCGGCCCAGTGTTGCAGTGTTTCGTGGCCATTGGCATACATCACCAGCCGTGACCCCGCCAGTGTAATAATAGCTACCGCCCCCATATTGATCCAGTAGGGCGGCGTAAGGGTTTCTGCCTTCATACTGAAGAAAAGCCATCGGTAAAGGATCAGGCCGATCAGCACAAAGTAAAACATGCCGCCGATCATATAGGTGCATAAGGAAATAAAAGCAATGAGCCAGTGCAAAGGACTACTGTTGGCAATAATGGCCCCCAGTACCGCTACGGATTCAGTAGCCACCACGATCAGGAGCCAGGCCCCATTAATACTTTGCTCCAGCGAAGGCTTGGGTTCTTTCAGAATGTTGACCAGGAAAAAAGTGTATAACAACAACGCCCAGAGAATAAATCCCGTTACCCACAACACCAGTGCAATATCCATCCGCCCCGTAATAATGGCCACCTCGCTCCCTAATACATTATTCCCCGCCACCAGCGTAAGAAAGGTAACACCCCGCGCAGAATGATGCAGGTCATTCCACACAATCACCGGGTACCTGATAATACGAAGGATAAGAATGATCCAGAGCAACCCGTAAAAAATAATATTTAATACCAGGAACATTTCAGACAACCACACGTAATGCCAGAGAAACAACCCGATAGATACGATGCCCGTGGCCATTACCAACGCGAAATAGCCGGGAAAGAAGTTTTCCAGCGATGTAGTGCTAACAGGCTGACCAGGATTTGCGAGAGGAGCTTGAGGCATGATCAGGGTTTTAATGAACAATCTTACTGGTAAAAATAAGGTAAATCAGGCTTGCTTTCGTTTTTGACACAAGATGGGGATTGCAGGAAATATTTTTTAGTAGTACTATAGGGGTTTATTTCACGGGAATCGTCTTATGCCTGAAAGAAACCTGTAATTGGGAAGGTATCCCTTTGGAAAAGTATTACCTATGACAGAAACAACTTTGAATTCAGTTATTTTTTATTTATTCAGCGCCATCATTATTTTAAGTGTGATCGAATCGTATTTCAGTTATACCCATGACAAAAAATACTATGAGTCAAAAGATACGCTGACGACCATTTACCTGATGAGTGTCAACTTTCTCGTGAACGTAGTCATGAAATCCGGTACTTATCTCTTATTGGATTATTGCTTCCGCCATTACCGCCTCTTTAGCATTCCCAATGGATTGCTTTACTGGACCGTGCTGGTGTTGTTGCAGGACTTCTTCTACTGGCTGCTGCATGCTACCGGACATTACATCCGCCTGTTCTGGGCGGTGCATGTTACGCACCATTCTTCGGAACATTTTAACCTGACCACCGGTTTTCGTTCCAGTGTATTTGAACCCATATACCGGCTGTTCTTCTTTGTGCCATTGAGTTTAATGGGATTTAGCGCCATCGATATTTTAATCGCCTATTATGTAACGCAAATCTATGGTAACCTGGTGCACACACAAACCATTGGCAAACTGCACCCGATCATTGAATATATTTTCGTGACACCTTCCCATCACAGAGTACACCACGCCAGCAACTACCGGTACCTGGATAAGAATATGGGCATGCTGCTGATTCTCTGGGATCGGATTTTTGGCACCTTCCAGGAGGAGCTGCCGGAAGACAAGGTAAGGTACGGCCTTGTGAAAGATCTGGAAAACAGAGGGCCTGTAAACATCATTTTTCATGAGTTCATTGCCTTGTCGGAGGATATGAAGAAAACGGAGGTATTGTCCGACAAGCTGAAGTACCTGTTTTATGCACCAGGCTGGAGCCACGACGGACAATCACAAACGAGCAAAGACTTGCAGCGGCAACTGGAAACGGAGGAGAATGCCGCCTGCCTGGAAAGCTAGTAAAATAAAGCAGCAGGAGGGAAGGCAATTAATTTTCCTTTCTGCTGCCACCTCATCGCAGGTATGCTGATTTGTTCCCCAAAAATCACTACCTTTTCTCTGCAACTTTTTAGGGTATTATTGTGATCCTTTACCTGACCAACTTTACTATCTACATGGAACAGATTAGCAGGCCACTCCTTGCCGATGAAATACGCTTGTTAAATAAGCTGAAAAGAAAATCGCTCAAGCAGCGCGTAGCAAGATATAAAGTATCCGATTTTATCTTTATTTTCCTGACAGGTATATTATTGCTGGATGCAGCCATGTTGATGGAGGTAGATATTGCGGCAGTTGTGTTCGGAACTTTGGCCGGATTGTGTTTTTCTTTTGTGGTATTGGCGCCTTATGAAATATACCGGCAACGCAGACGATCAAAGAAAAAGTGGTCACAGCTCAATCATTTGTTAATGGAAAACGGGATACAGGTAACCCTTGTAAATGCACTGCAGGTAGCCGTTGCCAAAGAATATGAAGATGAGGGAGACTTGTTCATTATTGAATATAAGGCGGGTGAGGTATTATACCTCTGGGATCATGACGATCAATTGAAAAAACGATTTCCCTGTCAGCAGTTTGAGATTTATAAAGAAGACTTTATCTCCTTAACAGGCCGGCCGGTACACGCATTAAGCGAAAGAATACAACCGAGAGAAATTGATGCCCAATCAAAGTGGAAATACCTGAAGAAGTATGGTGGCCTGGAACACATGGCCACAGAGCAAATTGGATTTGAAGAATTAATGAGCCGATTTTAATCAACTATTACTGGCCTTCGTAATAAAAAAGACATTCAGCGCCACATACAGCAACAATACCACCTGTGCAAGTATCAGGTCCATCCGGTGCGCCTCTTTTATTTTATTTGCCTTGATTAGTTTCAGCGACCATGCCGAAGATGTAATGACCGCGAAAATGAAAAACAGCGTAATACCATGTAAGGTATCTACCAGTGTAAAAGTAGTGGAGTCCGGCAGGGAAGAGTCGATGATATACTTGTTACCGATAGCAGCAAACAGAGAGCCTACACCCAGTCCAAAGCGGGAATCAATATTGTCGGGGTGGATATAAAAACAGATATACGCAATCAGGAAAGATACATACATGCCCAGGAACATTTTCCAGAACAGTTGCCCGGCATCTCTGCTAATTCCGATTCTAACGGTAAAGGAACTGTATTCCGTATGCGGTGTAGCCAGGGAGGTATCACCAAAAGCGGTTTCATAGGCTTTGGTGCCGGTAGACATTTTAAAGCTGTCTATATTCCAGCCTCTCAGCGTAAAGCGCGGATCATATTGTTTCCCCAGCGAATCTGTCACAAATACCATCGATTTAGAATCGAACTGTGAGTTTTCTATGGAGAACCGCAACCTTTGTTTGTCAAAAGGAAAGTTGTTGATCCTCCACGAATCCTTCATCACACACTGCAATTTCATCAGTAAATAAACGTGGCCATTGCTGGTATCTATAGTAGAAAATGATTTGCTAAATGATTTTGCCTGCGGGATTTCCAGGTTCTGCAGAAAGTCGAATGCTTTGTTCTGATAGGTTAACCAAAGCCAGAGATTTATAGTGTACTCACTTTGTTTGAAATCAATATCGTGGATACTGGTCACGTAGATGCCGGTCTTCACCGTATCAGGCGGCGTTTGCCCTGACAACGCAGGCGTAACAGATAAAATGAAACCCGTTAAAAGCAGCAGTGCTTTTTTCATCTATTTATTTTTTTAGAGAGATAAGTATTGCATCCTTTACACTCCTGATAAAGATAACGCAAATTACGGTAGCACGGAAAGGTTGTGTAAGGGAGAAAGGTCGTGCCATCGGATATCCCCGCTGCCATAAGTAAGCACTAAATGCTGGTGATGGGCTACCTGTACGGATATAATATCGCTTGCATATTCTGTAACAGGGATTGCCGGATCAGTGGTTACTTTCCAGTTATCGTCGTATGCCTGAATGTGATTGCCTTCCGCTACTAATTCTCCGGTGCAGGTCATCGTTTGCCGGTCTATCAGTAATAGTCTGCCGAACCGGGTGAACGCGAGCAAGGTGGTATCATTCAGAAACAAGACGGTGTAATTAAGCGTATCCGGATCTTCGCTGTCGGCGTAACCTGCGGCGGCTGCAAACAAATCGGCTTGTTCCAGGACCGCGGTATTTTCGAAGAACGGGAAACTGAAAATTTCGATGCCGGCACTGTTGTGCGGGCCTGTCACAAATTCATTTCCATTGGGTGAGAAATTACCGGCAATACGATCCTGGCAGGCCGACAATTCCTGCACCCTTATCTTACCATCGGTAAACTGTACCAGCAACAGGCTGGCATCATCCTGACCGGCGGCGACTTCGATCAGCACTTTTTCGTTATCGGGGGTAGCAATGAGACTGTAATTGTTTTCCTGGTGACCATCGAGTGTATAATGATCCAGCATGGCAAAATCGGCGGCGCGAATCACATACAGGTGGTCCGGCGCTCCGGGAGCGATGATCCAGAGCAGTGAATTATCCGGACTGAAAAAACAGTTGGCGCCGGTGAAACTATTCCAGGGTTCATGCGTAAACGTCCAAAGTAAATTTCCGGTGCCGTCGAAGATGCGGATATCTTTATAGCCGGAAACACCAATCAGACTGCCGTTGGCATTAGCGCTTACTTTACAGCCGACATAACGGATCTTTTGTGCCTGAAGATCTCTGCGCCAGATTTCCTTCAAATCCCTGTCCAGCCGTATTACTTCCGGTCTTTCTTCAAAACTCAGCAAATAACCGCCATCTGTCAGGAATATAATGCTGGCGCCTTTAATACCGGGTGATAACTGCAGGGAGATGGGTAGCGCGATCTCTAAAAAAGTTGCACTCATAATTATTCGTTCCTTAAATATAAGGTAATTATTCAACGTATCATGTTCCCGGTGGAGAATCATTAGTTGATACCTTAATACTAAGGGGCAGGCGTATAGTCCTGATAATACAGGACGTTTGAAACAATGCTATCCGCAGTACACCTGATATACCCTTGAATGGTATCGGGTAAAGCCTTTGCCTCCGGTTTCTGGGAAGGTTTATACTTATAGAAGAATTTAAAGTAGCCGTTTAGTGGCGCAAATGACAGCTGATGCCCCTTAAAGTACATATAGGAGCTTACATTTCTTATTTCTATATTTCGCTCCGTGCTATGTGCTTTGATAAACAGGGGGACAATACTATTGGCGCTGAGTGGAAGCGGCCCTTGTTCAGCGGTATAGCCCAAATACTTCTTGTAGATCTCATAGTACCTGGTTTTCTTGTGGACGGTACTTTGTTGCACGTCCTCTACACCGGGATACGAGATTTCATTTACCACGCAGCTGATGGTATCGGCTGCTTCCAGCTTATAGAAGTGTAATGCGGTGTGCATTGTGGTGTTGTCATAATGCGGGGCATAGATGTTCAAAAATCCAGGCAGATAAAGATCTTTGTCGCTACTATTAACCACTGACAGTAATACATACATTTTCACCGTATTGCCTGTATCAAGCCGGACTTTTAGGAATGAAAGCTCCAGTGATATCTCATTCTGGGCTACTGCGGAAAAGAAGGTAGCAATTAGTAATGAACAGATGGTAAGTACTTTCTTGGGCATATACATTTTTAAATTTGAGCAGGTGGCCTCTGGCATGCAGGACCACCGTCCATCATGTCCAGCTGCCTGTAGCAGGGGAAGGTTTTCATTGTTCGTTCACTTGTTCACTGATATTGATTGATATTCGCTCTATAGGGGGCATTTGGTATTACATTCAATGATATATAATATTTATGAAGAATACAAATAGGAAAACGACATAGTGATGTATACGGGCTTCATATCTATAGGCTTGTTTCATGAATTAATCAAGCTATTATAATAAAAAAACGGAGGTGACAGGCAGATACCTGAAACCTCCGCTTTACTACTGCTTGTACTGGCAATGAAGCGTTTTAAATCATGCCTCTCATCCACAAGGACAAATAAATGGATAGTGTTTAGGATCAATGATGGGGGCGATACCGAAGAAGTCGTTCAGCACTGATTCTGCTGTGCAGTAAGCACCTTCTACCCATGCCTGATCATTGGAGTAAGCTTCGCCGACGATAAAGATATCGGCATCGGCGCCGTCGATCAGCTGTGAGGGCTTCCTGATTTTTTGTTGCACATCACAGATGTTGTAATGACCGGCATAAGCGTGGTAGCCGGCATTAAACGGCGGTTTGGACCAGTCCATATACTTTGTTTCCAGCGGCTCGGGAACAGACCTGTAATCGGCCTGTGGACCAAAGTGTACCGCCGCCAGTTGCTGACGCAACATTTTTACCATGATCTCCGGTGCTTTGCGGGGGCCTTCCAGCGTTTGACAGTCACTTGAAACGGGCGTTTTGCGCACTTTGTGTGGTCCCAGTTCCAGTTCTGACCAGAAGCTGGTGAACTGTTCGTCATCGTAGCTGGCAAGCAGCCCGTATATTTTATCCCCACTTTGATCGAGGGCGTTGTTACCGAAGTACACTACCTGCCGTATAGGCATGTCCGTTACACTGGGACCGATCGTGTTGCGTTGCGAGGCATTGAGCAATTGTTGCTCCTGCACCACGGTTAACCTTTCCTTTACAAGTGTTTCCACCTGGCTGATTAAATCGGCTGCCGCAGCAAAAGGGGTTTCCATGATCTGTTTATCATTCCCGATGGCTTTGATATAAGCCGCCGGAAATTTTTGTTGGGTAAGCGTGGCCAGCACGGCAGTGGTCACCTCGTAGCTGTTGATCTGCGCCGGATAGGGAGGAGGGTTTTTCGAATTATCCGCCCACCACGGCTCATGGAAAAACATGCCCACTTTATACGAGGGCTGCATCACCGCAGATTCCAGGTACAGTTGTACTTTTTCATGATTGAGTACATCCAGTCCTTCATGATTTTCATATCGGGTGGCTTGTGCTACCAGCTCAATGGAATGCCGGGGCATGGCGAGCCAGGCGGCATTGGTTGTTTTAGCGCCTGATTTTTTGTTGGGGTTTTCCCTCGTCGCAATGGTGTAATGAATGACTTTATTTTTCTGGAGAATAGAATGCAGGCGGGTGTTGGGATAATAATTAAAACGAACACCTTTTTCTTTCGCCAGTTTCACGATGGTATCGAACAAGGCATTGAACATGCTGGAATAACCGGTGGTCAACGTTTTATATTCGGTACCGGGCGTGAATTCATTATTGGCCTGAAAAGCCACGGCAGCATTCCAGTTGATCACATTGGACGTATAGCCGTTCCCGTCAGACGTATAGTTGTAACCTTCGGAGCCCAGTTGATCGAACATCAGATTCCAGTAGCCGATATCTTTCAGATAGTCACCTTTTTTGTAGACCGATGATTCGGGCAGGTCGATATTTATTTTACCTTCCTGGTAAAAAGTACACCATTCTGTACGTGTTTTAGGGCCATGGTGCTGGGTAACAGCCAGGCTTTCCACGAGATTAAAACCGGTATCCGGAGAATCGGTGGCGCCAAAATTATTGACGTAATAGGGGGCGGGATTAGTGGAAGTAATATCGTTCAGGTACATGTTTTTTGTACGCAAACAATACAAGGGATTAGTGGATTCGTTAAAGGGAACCGAATATTTGTCGAGGCCCAGTTGAGATATTACGGTAGTGACTAAACGATGTCCTTCGCTTTCGGGTTTGCCATCCCATTGGGAGTAGCGCATGCCACCTACTTCGAGGTAAGAATTGTTTTTATCGTCTTTATAATGCCAGGTGCATACGCGTGCGCCGGCAGCACGGGAGCCGGGATTTTTTTTAGAGAAATCATATTGTCCCCAGTCATATAATTCGAGGGTGTCGCCTTTCGTGAGTAGCTTTGCGTTCTTTTTGCCGCCAACGGCCTGACCATCGAGCAGTCGCCAGGCGGTATATAGCCCTGCAGCACCCGCGCCGAAAATAGAATAGGTTTTACTTTCCATAGAGATTATTATTTTGAGGTGTATAATAAGATGGTTTATCCTTCCAGGCCAAGGCGGCGCATTTGTTCCGGCAGATCTTTTTCCGGTATCACCACTTGTACCAGCACGGGTTTATTGGTAATGCCTTTGAGTTTTCCCAGTACAGCATTCAGCTCTTTGATGGTCGACACGCGGAATCCTTCTGCGCCATAGGCTTTGGCCAGTGCGAGGTAGTCCCATTCGGGGAGGATATCGAAGGTGTCGAATACGTGTTTGGGTCCGGGTTTAAAGGAGTCGAGATTAACGTATACCTGTTCTATAGCATATACCGCGTTACTCATTACAAAAATAACGGCGTTGAGTTTATTTCTGGCGAGGGTAGACAACGACTGACAGATCATCATAAAGCCACCGTCGCCCGCTATGGTCCAGGCTCTTTTGCCGCTTCCCAGCTGCGCACCGCAGGCGGCGCCGGTTTCGTAGCCGATTACCTGCCAGGCAGCGGAGGAAATGAAACTGTTGCGATGTAAGCCATACGCATTGGTGGCTACATACAGGGCGGAGCTGACACCAAAAGTCATCACAATATC
>NZ_DATCVJ010001052.1:0-4298 GCF_036566945.1 Chitinophaga sp.
CTTCTTATCTTCCAGTAACGCAATTTCCACCCCTGTGGGAGCCGCATTTATAATAAGTTCCTTATTCAAGCGTCCAAAATTTTAACCTTTAAAACTTCACCTTTATGCTATGCACACGGCTATTAAGTAAGAACAGCTTACTGCATACCAAAACAATAGCTCACCATAAAGTTAGCGTATTTCTTCACGTTCGTGACGAATGGATTGCTTAAGGGTTCAGCGATCACTGCAGGTAATGTCCGGAGAATTCAATTGCGGGATCTATGGAAACAACCTGCATGACTATAGCAATTTAAGAAGTAAATGCTAGAATCATGCAGGATATATGAAAATTTTTATCCGACCACCGCGCCGGGAGAATACCGTATTAGTATAAATGGCGGGAAACTGGAGTAATTATTTCTTTTTACTTTTATGCCGGTTCTTTCTCAGTCTTTTTTTACGCTTGTGAGTGGCAATTTTATGTCTTTTTCTTTTCTTACCGCAAGGCATACGCTGATACGTTTTTAAATGATTGAAAAAATAATATTATTGAATACTTTTAATGTAACTATCGACTTCCTTCTTCAGTTCCGGATCGGTCATGAGTTGTTTGCTTTTTTCAAACAGCTCAATCGCTTTCTTTTTATCTCCTTTGCTTCTATACGATTCCGCCAGTACAAATAACACTTTCGCATTATCAGGGTGACTCTTCGCAACGCCTTCCAGTCTTTCGATAGCCTTATCGTACTGACCTGATGTAATAGCAAGGTTAGCTAAAGTAACCTGTGCGTCAATATTATCAGGATGTGCAGCCACTACTTCTCTTAGCTTAGCCACACCTGTCATAGGCTCACCGGTGTTCATGTACACCATGGCCTGTGATATTTTAAGTGTGTCGTTCGCCGGGTTCAATTGTATTGCCTGATCAAACAAAGTGATTGCTTGCTGGGCTTCCCATTTTGCTATACGCGGATCTTCTGCATGTTGCAAGTGGGCCAAAAATAAATTGGCTGCAAAGGTGAGGCTTTTTTCGGAATTTTCCAACTTAGCGGCTTCGCCAAGATAATATGCGGCTACGGGCAGCTGGTTAAGGCTGTCCCAGGTGTTGTACAATTGTTGGTACGCGGCTATCTTCTGGAGTTTAACATCTCCGCGAATAACATTTGTCTCAATTGAATTTACCTGTAAAAGTTTTTCAGCAGGAATTTTCCCCTTGGCTGTCGTAAGCAGTTCAGAGAAGGCAATAGGTTCCACATCCTGTCCGCCCTGCATAGGGGCGCCAGATGACATAGGTTTCTTTTCTGACCGGGGCACAGTACGGCCAAAGGCGAATAATATCACCAATAGTGCTACCGCAGCACCCACCAGAAGAACTTGTGATTTTTGCATCGCCTAAATTATTAGGCTGCAAAATTAAGAACTTTTAAGCTTCTTTACCTCAGCAACAAATTCTTTCGAAGGTTTAAATGCCGGAATAAAGTGCTCGGGGATCTCCACAGCTACGTTCTTCTTGATGTTACGCCCAATCTTGGCTGCTCTTTTCTTGGTGATGAAACTTCCAAACCCACGGATATAAATGTGTTCTCCGTTTGCAAGTGCTTCTTTCACCTCTTTGAACATAGCCTCGAGTGTGACTAACACATCGACTTTGGGGATGCCGGTTTTTTCAGCAATGTTGTTAATTAAATCAGCTTTTCTCATATGAAAGCGAGAGGATTACTTTACTCTCAAAGTTAATTTAAAAATTCTAATTGCTGAATTTTAAGCAAATAAATTTTATCATTTTTTCTTATAACTGGTATTGGCGATAATTTATATTTATTTGCAGGCCCGGAAATGGGTATCTGTTGTACCTTATAGGGTTTTGTACAGCATTTGCCATATCAATATACTAAATAATTTTATTAAAATAATATATAAATGATATCACCCCGACATTTTTTTACCGAAAAATTACTGGAATGGAACCGGGAGATGAACACCCGCAACATGCCCTGGAAGGGTGAAAAAAATCCATATCGCATCTGGTTATCTGAAATCATTCTCCAGCAAACCCGCGTGGAGCAAGGATGGCCATACTATGAACGCTTTATCCAACACTACCCCACTGTGGCAAAACTGGCCGCAGCTCCTGAAGAAGAAGTGTTCCGTTTATGGCAAGGGTTAGGCTATTATGCCCGCTGCAAAAATATGCTGGCCGCCGCCCGCCAAATTACCAACCTCCATCATGGAAAGTTCCCGGATCAATACGAGGAGATCAAAGCACTCAAAGGAATTGGCCCCTACACCGCCGCCGCCATCGCCTCTTTTGCCTTTAATCTCCCCTACGCCGTACTCGACGGCAACGTTTTCAGGGTCCTCTCCCGCTATTTCGGGATCGAAACCCCGATAGACAGCACCGCCGGCAAAAAACAATTTGATACCCTGGCCCAGGAACTCCTCCCGAAAGGCGCCTCCTCGGAATATAATCAGAGTATTATGGACTTTGGTGCAGTCGTGTGCAAACCGCAGCAACCCGCGTGTATCGACTGCCCTCTCCGGAAAAAATGCGTAGCCTGTCACCAACAGTTAGTATCCCTTCTCCCGATAAAAACTAAAAAATTACAAATCAAAAAAAGGTACTTCAACTATCTGCTGGTCAACTATAAAGAAGAAATTTTTATCCGGAAAAGAACCGACAGCGATATCTGGCAAAACCTGCATGAGTTCATTCTCATTGAAACACCAGCGCCGGCAGATTTCACGACACTACAGTCTTCCGAAGCATTTCAGCAACTTTTTGGCAAACTGACTTTCGAAATAGACCGGGTATCCCCTCCCTTTAAACAACAGCTCACCCATCAAACCATTCATAGTCAGTTTATTAGTCTTACCGTAAAAAAGCGTCCTGATCTGCCAGGATACACACTGGTGGCTAAAAACAGCCTGAATAATTATGCTTTTCCAAAAACAATTACCACCTTTCTGGAAAGCAATCACCTGCAATTATTCTAACTTTCACGCATAGAGATAAAAAATATACATTAAGCGCTAAGCCACTTCATTAATAGTAGCTAACGGTAAAATCCGGCTCAATCGGCTGCCAGTAAGAAATTTTTCACTATCGATTGGAAAAAAATATTAACTTTAAGAAGGTTGTTTATTTATTAAAAGAAGAACTTTTTAACAATAGACTAAAAAAACCTACAACTATGAGAGGTGTTAATAAAGTAATCCTGATAGGCAATTTGGGCAGAGATCCGGATGTACAGTTTCTGGAAGGGAATATTGCAGTAGCCAAATTTTCGCTGGCAACTACTGAAACGTTCAAAGACAGGGCCGGTAAGCTCATTTCACAAACAGAATGGCATACAGTGGTGCTTTGGCGGGGATTGGCCGAACTGGCGCAGAAATACCTGCACAAAGGCAGTCTTGTTTACATTGAAGGCCGTTTACGCACCCGCAGCTGGGAAGACAAAGAAGGCAATAAAAAATTTGCCACTGAAGTTGTAGGAGACAACCTGGTTATGCTGGATAAACGCATGGACCTCAATAACCAAGATCACCCCATACCTCACCATAGCAGTACGGGCTCAGGCAGTGGAGAAAGTTTCCCCGGATTGGAAATACCCCCTTCATTGAACGAGCCAGCAGACGATCTGCCTTTTTAGTTGCAAAAAAATATTAAGTTTTGATCCTACGTAATCCCATATAGGGACATTACTTATATTTGTGTGCAGGGAAAGCAATTCCATGAACGAATTACTTTCCCCTTATTTTTGATTCATTACATCAAAGTTGAACATCTTGGGCATCCTTTCGGCAAGCAACGTATCCTATTTTTTACAAGCCAGCGCACCTATTGGCACCCCTAATGTGGTGGTATTTCTGCTTGTTATATTTATTCTACTGCTGCTTACCTTTATTGTATCCGGGGCAGAAGTAGCTTTCTTTTCCTTAAACTATAAGGACCTGAACGTGCTTAAAACCCGGCAGAATGCCTCCGGCAAACTGATTACCAAACTGCTGGAAAAGCCCAAATCACTCCTCGCATCCTTACAAATAGCCAGTATCCTGTTGACGATCGCATTCATCATGATCACCAACTACCTCGTTACCCAGATGGAAGACCTGCAAACACTGCCGGTAATTTCCCTCGTGGTACGCATTGCTGCTATTTGCTTCATATTACTGTTCTTCGGCCAGATACTCCCCCGGGTATGGGCTGCCCAGAATAATATTCGTTTTGCTACCTATTTCGCCTGGTTTGTAAGCCTCGTACATGCCACTATGGAGCCGGTAAGCGACTTCTTTGTGAGCCTCAGCAGCAGCATTGA
>NZ_DATCVJ010001053.1:0-17262 GCF_036566945.1 Chitinophaga sp.
AAAAGATCCGCTTACCCTGCTCGGAGATATGAGAGATATTGTATTACATCCAGTGGAAAACCGCAGTGCCTGGGCATTCACAATATGTATGGGCGTTTTTCTGAGCCTGATGTATCCGCTGGTAAAAAAGCAACATAGCTAGTGCGAGTTTTTGTCTTTGTTCAGGATTATACTGATTTAGATGATTTTCAGGATTTTGTTATACAGGATTAAAAAAGATTAGCGAAGAAGGATGAGGATAACCACATCGATCTTCGCTAATCTTTTTTAAAGCTATTAATCAAAAAAATAAAATCTGGAAAATCATCTAAATCAGTATAATCCTGAACAAAGACAAAAAATCGCGTTTAGAAATCTACGCCCATTCCAAAATACCATATCGGGCTGCCTCTGAAAAACGCTACCGCAGGCCAGCCTGCATCAGCGCGGAGGAAGTAACCAGCAATAGTCGTACGGGCGCCGAAACCATAACCTCCTACAAACGGTCCCAGGAATCCTTCTTTAATACGGGTAGTTACACCAGAACTAGGATCGGAATAATAGCCATAATTAGCATCCTTAAAGGTTAGTTTTTTGTTCCAGGCAGTACCAATGTCAATAAAGGACGTTACCTGGAAATTACGGAGGAAAGCAGAGTTGATCGGCTTATCTATAAAGGTGGCGAACACCGGTAAACGAAGCTCTGTATTCAATACCATCGCATTGTTACCATTTCTCGCATTTTGTTTGTATCCACGCAGGTTTTCCGTTAATGTCTGGAAAGCGTAGTTCTCACTCATATTAACCGGCGTATTGGGATTGATCTGTGGATTTAACCAGTTATCCACACCACCCAGGTAATACAGCAGCTTACGTGTTCCCCACGACATATCCATAGCGAAGCGGGTAGCCCAGATGAAGTTGCGGTAAATCTTTTCATAGTGACGGATATCCACCCCCATGTTATAGGTAAACCTGCCATTACCTGCTGCGGAGCCGGGAGTATTAAACATCTCATTCAATCCTCCGTTAGTCAGCTGGGCGTTGGTTTCTCCATAAATTTTATAACGGGTACCATTCCAGATATTAATAGCCGGATTGATGGTGTTATCATACACATATTCCAGGTGCATTAATGCATATGTTTCTTTGCGGTCTTTAGCCAATAAAGGTGGTTTGTCAGTAGCCTGTATGACCAGCTTGTCGGTACGTATGCCCGCCTGTAAGCGAATACTTCTTACCTGGTCAAATGGATAACGCATTTCTCCCTGGTAGATATTGGTAACTAGCTTGGTAGGCCAGGAGTCCAGGAAGTTACCATTGTCATCATAAAAATTGAGCGCCGAGCTCTTATCCACTTTACGGTAGTAGGTGAATTTGTAGTCGAACCGTTTTTTCAGGTAGGCAGCATTGAAGAAGTATTCAGATCCCTGGAGGGAAGACGGAATACGGAAGCCACCATTGAATTTCAGGTCTTCAAACAAATCACTCACCCCTATCTTAATTAATCCGTTGATAGGATCGGTCAAACGGATCGGGCTGGAAGGCGGACCGGTGAACGGCTGGTACTTATTTATCAGTACCGAGTTATCCAGTTGCAGGATCAGGTAATCAGAAGCAAACTTCCATTTATACGGGAACAGTTTTGACTTCTTCAATATTTGTTCATCCTCTTTCTTCTTCTCAAACAGTGCAGGGCCCTGGGCCTCGCCGGTAACGGTGGTATCAGCCGGTTCATTACCAAATTCGTTTTGGAAGAAGTTGGCATGTGTGCTGGTATCTTTTAGTGGCGCCTGGTAGGTGGGCAGTCCCATACGCAAACTATCTGCATGCATCTGGGCGCGTCTGAAGTTGGTAGGCCGGGCGTTGACGTTTCTTTTCTTCAGCGTCATGGTATCTACCTTCAGTTTCATCAGGCGTTTGATATCAGCATATTGTACTACTTCAGATACTTCTCCTTTTTCACCGGTAATCCGGGATTCCTGTATACCATAAGGATAGTTGGAAATAGGGAAAGTATAGGTAGAATCTTTAGTAAGGGTGATGGCTTCAACAGAATCCGGCGCGGTGGTACCATAGGCCATCAAAGCTGAATCCAGTTCTTCCGGTTCAGGGTTATGCAAAATTTCTGAGCCTACGTAAAACAGGGAATCCACCCCGTCGGCCTGGGACTTGAAGAACCCGGCATAACGGTTACGGATACCGTTGGCATCAGATACAAAGGTGAAGTGGGTGGTATTGTACTGCATGGGCAGTTTGGCATTACCATAGTTGAGATCTGTCAGCTGTGTAATCTGCTTTTCAGAGCTCTTGTTCCAGTTGTCTACCATGAAAATATTGAACGGCCTGTTCATCAGCGAAGTATCTGAACCTCTTCCTTTAGGCGATGGCCGGTTGGAAGAATAGAGAATACCGCTTTTGCCAGGGAAGGCGGCAAAGGAAGGATCCAGGTCATCATATACATCATTGGTGATCTGGTCTGTTTTGGAATTGCTGATATTATAAGTGAAAATATCGGTGTGTCCATTTTTTACGGCAGACAGTAACAGGGTATTTTCCTGTACCGGCATGTATTTAAAGTCTATCACACGGTCAAACTGATTCAGTTCCTGCCGTATAGTCGTACGGGTAATCAGGTCATAGATCATCAGTTTGGTTTTGCCCTCATGCTCGTATACAATGGCCAGGCGGTTACCTTTCGTATTCCAGGCCATTTGCGGATAGTTGGGATCTACCTGGTTGGCCAGTTGCATAACGCCGCTACGCAGCAATACTTTAGGCTTGTTCCAGCCCAGCTGAATTTCTACCCGGTATACGCCTTTTTTAAACTCTACAACAGCGTAGGAGTTATTCTTAGGGTTGGGGTTGAAGCGATAGAATTCTTTATTGGGTGTAATTTCCTGGGCAACAATGGTGCGGCCTTTGGCAGATGTTTTTCTCCTGCGGTTATCTTCCTGGAATCGTTTCTGATAAAATACGAAGAAGTCTTTGGTGGCTTTCTTGGGTGTTTGGTTCAATACCTGTTCAAATCCTTTTTTCAGTCCGCGGTTAATACGGGTGATGTACATGAGGTAAGGCACCGCATCTTTACCATATTTACTTTCCACATAATACCAGAATGCCTGACCAGCCAGGAAGCTATGATCATAGGCGAGGGCATTAAAGTTGCTGTATTTGCCGGACATGAGGATCAGTTTCAGCTGCTCGTCCTGTTCAGCAGTCCAGTTCTCGGCGGCATAACCTATAAAACCATCTGTAAACCATTTAGGGAAATCTATGAGGGCAGCATTGCCGGCAAATTCGCCGATGTCTTCCCCGAAAAGCAATGTTTCCAGCATAATCCGGGCAATGCCCTGTCTGATCTGCCGGCGCAGGTGCTCATGGTTGCCATCAAAGTAAACGATCATTTTGTTACCTACCAGCTTCGTTACCCCTCCTGTATTCTGCCATTCCACGCCAATCCCGATATTGGACTGCTTCATTTCTCCGAAGGAGTTGTACACCACAATATTAATCCGCTGTCTGGGGTTGCTCTCCATGAACTGTTCCAGCTGGGGTAATTCCTTTTCGGCTACCTGGGCCGCATACTTACCAAGTTCAAGTCCATTCTGGCTGAAGTAGGTATTGAAATGGCGGCTTTGATAGTATCTCCACTTAAAGTTCTTGAACTGCACACGATTTTGGCCGAATTCTACTGTATTAGTCTGGGCTTGCGATACTATCGTTCCAAGTAATAGGGTACCGTGGAATAATAACCTGGTAATAAATCTGTTCATACAGAAAGTATTGATAATATTGTGATCTGTTTTAAAATTAGCCTAAAAAAATCGGGTAACAATGATTGAAATACAACAATTCACTTTTGGTCCACTACAAGAAAACACCTTCCTGCTTATTAACGGTAAAAAGGAATGTATAATTATAGACCCGGGATGTTATTTTCAGGACGAAAGAAAAGAATTATTACAATATATACAAACGCACGGGTTAAATGTTATAAGATTATTGAATACGCACTGCCACTTTGACCATATTTTCGGTAATAAACTCGTATCAGATACGTATAAAGTGCGTCCGGAGTTTCATGAGCTGGAACAGCCGGTGCTGGACAATTCCCAGAAAGCCGCTGCCATGTACAATATCCCCTTTGAACCCTCTCCTATGGCCGGCCGTTATTTGCTGGAAGGAGAAACCATTCCCTTTGGAACGGACGAACTAACGGTATTGCTTACACCAGGACACTCTCCCGGCAGTGTTGCCTTCTATTGTGCAGGCCAGCATTTTGTGATTGGAGGTGATGTATTGTTTTACCAGAGCATTGGCCGTACCGACCTGCCCGGAGGCAATCATAGCACCCTGCTGCAAAGTATCCGGGAAAAACTGTTTGTCCTGCCAGACGAGGTAAGGGTATTCCCTGGCCATGGACCAGCGACCACTATTGGCTTTGAAAAGAAGCACAATCCATTTTTGGGAATTACGAATTAAGAATTACGAATTACGGAGTTGTGGGGACATAATAGCGGACAATCTCGCCACAACTCCGTAATTCGTAATTCTTAATTCGTAATTCTTCCTCCCAGATATTTCCCTATCACAGGCAACCGGGCAAACTCCTTCTTCTCCATACGGAAAATAAACCAGGCATAAGCTACAAAGAAAGCTGTTGCCACTGCGAGAGGAAGGGGGCTGAGGGCGTAGATATCTTTAGGCGATAAAACCAGCGCGTTCAGCCAGCTGAATACGTAGTAGATCCCCACCGCTAATCCTACATAGGTAATGAGTTTAGGGAGATGGTAAGGAATAGGATAATACTTTTGCCCCCAAACGTAGCACACCACCATCTGAATAAAATAGCAGACCATGGTGGCCAGTGCTGCGCCATAGTAGCCCATTACCGGAATCCACCAGTAATTGAGCCCGAAAGCGAGGATGGCGGTCAATATCGTAATCACCGCCCCGGTTTTGGTGCGGTCAGTGAGTTTAAACCAGATCGTAAGGTTGTAATAGATCCCCAGGAACATATTGGCCAGTAATAAAACAGGTACAATACGCATCCCCTGGTAGTAGAAAGGCACCCGGAGAAAGGCTTTCCAGATATTCAGGTAAAGACTTACAAACAGGAACATAAAGCAGAGCATGATCACAAACAGCTTCATAATGCGGGCATACATTTTCCGGGGATCGCCACTCTCGGCCTGTTTAAAGAAAAAGGGCTCCGCTCCTAACCTGAATGCCTGTATGAACATAGTAATCAGGATGGCCAGTTTGTAATTGGCACTATACAGGGCAATCACTTCTTTCTTGGCTTCCATGTTGTTTCCCGGCAGGAACTGAGGTAAAAACCAGGCCCTGTCAAAGGTTTCGTTTACCATACCCGCCATGCCCACTATAATCAGTGGCAGGGCATAATGCATCATCTGCTTCCACAGCCCCGCATCAAACTTCCATTGAATTTTGCGGATCTGAGGGAGGAAAAGTATCAGGGTAACGGCACTGCCCAGCATATTACTCAGGTAGATATATCCCGTTTGATCGCTGCTGCTTTGTATATCCGGCAACCAGTGCCAGCCTGCTGCATACAGCTTCGGGCAAATCACCAGGAAAAAAATATTGAAAAATATAGTGGTAACGATTCCGGCTATACGAATAGCGGCATACCGCACCGGACGGTCTTCCAGCCGCAATTGCGCAAATGGTATGGCTGTGAGCGCATCAAAGGCCATCAGCAATACTACATAAGTATAATAGGTAGGGTGGCCATTGAGCCCTGCCAGCTCCCCGGCATAGGAATTAATAACCGGCGACTTCAGTAACAATAGTAAAATGGTGATACTGATGGTAGACAACAACAGGGAAATGGTAGTCGTTCCCAGTACGTTCGCCTTGTTTTCCTTTTTGGCAAAACGGAAAAAAGCCGTTTCCATTCCGTAAGTCAGCACAATATTGGCAAAAGGTATATAGGCATAAACGTTAGACATCTCCCCGAAAGATGCACGGGTTAAAATCGTCAGATAAAAAGGCGTGAGGAAATAATTGAGCAGTTTGCTCACAATATTACTCATCCCATAATACATCGTTTGTCCTGCCAGTTTCTTGATACTCAATTCCCAAATATTTTAGTGCAAAATACAAATACGAATAAGAAATACGAATTAAGGTGCAGGATCTCCCCCGCATATCCGTAATGCTTATCGCTACTCAAATCCTCCCCTGCGCTGCTGTTTCTTATCCGATAACCGTTTTTTTGAGTCTATTCGTCTCTCTTTTGCCGCTTTGGAAGGCCGGGTAGGCACCCGCTTTTTACGGGGAATCAACGCTTTACCGATCATCTCGTTCATTTTGGAGATCACCTCCTGCTTGTTGCCTAACTGGGTACGTTCTGTTTGGGATTTCACCTGGAGCAGGCCATCCGCATTGATGCGGTTAGACAATTTCTCCATTAACAATGTTTTTTGTTCCGGGGTTAACAGGGCAGAAGCCATTACATCAAAATAGCCTTCTACCATGGTTTCCACTTTATTCACGTTTTGTCCTCCGCTACCACCACTGCGGGCAGTGCGAAACGTGATTTCAGTGGTCACATTGATATTCATGTATGTTTAATTTTTAATATAAAAAAGTACTTAGAAAGGGCAATTTATTAAAACTGCAGCGAATACCGGGTGTTTTTCCTGCCAAATCATTTAATTTACCGTCACTAAAAATGGAGCCATGAGGGTAGTTATACAACGCGTTAGTTCCGCTTCCGTAACGGTAGACGGGGCTATCACCGGGCAAATTCAGCAAGGCTTACTGGTGCTGCTGGGCATAGAAGATATAGATACCATAGACGATATTCAGTGGCTGAGCAGCAAAATAGTGAATCTCCGGATCTTTAATGACGATGACGGCGTGATGAATGTATCCGTGAAAGATGTGCACGGCGATATATTATTGGTGAGCCAGTTCACCCTGCACGCATCTACGAAGAAAGGCAATCGTCCTTCGTATATCCGTGCCAGTAAGCCAGATGTTGCCATCCCATTGTACGAAAAAATGATTGTTCAGTTAGAACAGGATTTAGGGACCACTATTCAAAGAGGTATTTTTGGGGCAGATATGAAAGTGGCGCTGTTAAATGATGGCCCTGTCACCATTATCATCGATTCTCATCAGCGGGAATAAACACGGCTGCAATGCAGTCAATCCGTTATCTTTAATAATTAAAAACGAATCCATGACCATTCAGGAAGCCCAGGAAAAAATTGATAGCTGGATAAACACAACAGGAGTGCGTTACTTCAGTGAGCTAACCAACATGGCCATACTCACGGAAGAAGTAGGAGAAGTAGCCCGTATAATGGCCCGGAAATATGGGGATCAGTCTTCAAAAGAAAGTGATACCAAAAAGCTGCTGGCAGATGAGCTGGCTGACGTGATGTGGGTATTGCTCTGCATCGCTAATCAAACGGGTATTGATATGACTGTAGCATTGGAAAAGAATTTCGAAAAGAAAAATATCCGGGATGCCCAAAGGCATCATAATAACCCCAAATTAAAATCCTAATACAGCGCGCACGCTTTTTGTGCTGCTGCTAAAAAACTGCTATGCAAAAACAGGGAAAGCTAAAAAAGATCTGGCAGGTACTGAAACAATCCGGTAGCGAATTCATGGATGATAAAGTGCTGAAGCTGAGTGCTGCATTGGCTTACTATACTATCTTCTCCGTTGCCCCTATGTTGATCATCATCATTTTTTTCTGTGACCTGTTTCTCGGTAAAGATGCTATAGAAGGCAATATTTACGGGCAAATCAGTGGCCTCGTAGGCAGCAATGCTGCTTTGCAGATCCAGGATATGATTAAGAATGCCTCATTGTCCGGTGATATGAACTGGGCTACCATAGTGGGTTTCGTAACACTCATTATTGGCGCCACCGGGGTATTTGCGGAAATACAGGATTCTATTAACTACATCTGGCGGCTGAAATCAAAGCCAAAGAAAAATGGCCTGTTACGCATGATTCTCAACAGGCTCCTCTCCTTTTCACTGGTGGTAAGTCTTGGCTTTATCTTGTTGGTATCCCTGGCTATTAACGGGTTGGTAGAGCTGTTTTCCACACTGGTGGTGAGCCTGCTGCCGGGAAAAATAACATCAGGTATCCTGTTCTCACTGGCCGATTTCGTAGTACCTTTTTTAGTGATATCCACGCTTTTTGCTATCATTTTCAAAGTACTGCCAGATGCCCGTATTAAATGGAAAGATGTGCGGGTAGGCGCTATTGCTACGGCCATCCTTTTTATGCTCGGTAAATTCGCCATCGGATATTATCTCGGGGCCAGCAAAGTAAGTTCTACCTACGGTGCCGCAGGGTCTATCGTAATTATATTACTTTGGGTATACTATTCCGCAGCTATCCTGTACTTTGGGGCTGTATTTACCCGGGTATATGTGCAGCATTCCGGAGCACAGATTTACCCCAACGAATACGCCGTTTGGATCAAACAAATAGAGGTTCCACATGAGCCAGAAGCCGTACAGGAAGGATAGTGTATTTGATAGCCATTTTCTTACAGATATTTTAATAATCGCATACGTATTTTCAAAATAGCCATTTATCTTTGCGCCACTATGTCTACAGATCAGAATAAATTCCAGGCGATCATATCGCATTGTAAAGAATATGGTTTTGTTTTTCAGTCCAGCGAAATTTACGATGGACTCAGTGCTGTATATGATTACGGTCAGTACGGGGCTGAACTGAAAAAAAACATCAAGGATTATTGGTGGAAAAGCATGACCCAGTTGCACGAAGATATCGTGGGGATCGATGCTGCCATCTTTATGCATCCTACTACCTGGAAGGCATCCGGACACGTGGATAATTTCAGCGACCCAATGATTGATAACAAGGATAGCAAAAAACGCTACCGGGTAGATCACCTCATTGAAGGACATGCGGAAACATTATCCCAGGAAGCCGGTGATGCACTCCTGGCACAAATGGATGAACTGCTGAAGGAAAACGACTTCGCAGGACTGAAAACATTAATAGAAACCAATAAAATAAAGTGTAGCGTTAGCGGTACCGTGAACTGGACAGAAGTACGTCAGTTTAACCTGATGTTTTCCACCCAGCTGGGTAGCGTAACGGATGAAGCCAGCGAAATATACCTGCGTCCTGAAACTGCGCAAGGTATTTTCGTGAACTTCCTGAACGTACAAAAAACCGGCAGGATGAAAGTGCCTTTCGGTATTGCACAAATTGGTAAAGCTTTCAGAAATGAAATCGTAGCCCGCCAGTTTATTTTCCGTATGCGCGAATTCGAGCAAATGGAAATGCAGTTCTTTGTACGCCCTGGCACCCAGCAGGAATGGTACGAGAAATGGAAAGAAGAACGCATGCAATGGCACCTTAGCCTGGGCATCGATCCTGCTAAATACCATTTCAAAGACCACGTAAAATTAGCACACTACGCCGATGCTGCCGTGGATATTGAATACGAATTCCCATTCGGTTTCAAAGAAGTAGAAGGTATTCACTCCCGTGGTGATTTTGACCTGAAACAACACCAGGAATTCAGCAAGAAAAAAATTCAATACTTCGATACAGAAATCAATCAGAACTATGTGCCTTACGTGATAGAAACTTCTATCGGTCTGGATCGTATGTTCCTGCTCACAATCTGTAATGCTTACGCAGAAGAGGACCTGAGCACTGCCGATAAACAGGATAGCCGCGTAGTGTTACGCTTACCTGCTAAACTGGCGCCTATTAAACTGGCGATCTTCCCACTCACCAAGAAAGACGGTTTACCGGAAGTGGCTAAAGTATTGATGAATGAATGTAAACAAGCTTTCCATTGCTTCTATGAAGAAAAAGATGCGATTGGAAGACGTTACCGCCGCCAGGATGCCATTGGTACTCCTTTCTGCGTAACCATCGATCATCAAACCAAAGAAGATGGAATGGTAACCATCCGTTATCGCGACACCATGGAGCAGGAACGTATCCCGCTGTCCGAAGTGAAGCAACTGGTATTAAGTAAGATCCTTTAATTATTGCTGCATAAAGGGCTGCAACAGTTGGTGTAAACCAGTAGTTGCAGCCCTTATTTTTTATAGTTGGTTTTCGGGAGATATCAATGCAGGCAGTGTGCAATGCCAGCGTTTTTTCCCGGGAATGTCGGTTGTAAATGATCCATAATGCTTTTGAGGCGTGTTAACTATCTGCCACAGCAGCGTTTCCTCGTCTTATCCATACAGCTCCTGGTGGATATCATGCCGGTCATACCCCATCGCCTGTATCCGGTGCTTCGCCTCGTCGATCATAGCTTTCCAGCCACAAAGGAAAAAGTGCGCCGGGCGTTTATCCTGCAACAATTCCTCATACACATTGTGTACATATCCCTTCCTACCTGTCCAGTTTTCATCGCGTGATAACGTAGGAATGTAGTTGAAGTTGGGAAGAGCCGCAGCCAGTTCCTGCAACTCGGCCGCATACAACAGATCATGCTGATAACGAACGCCGAAAATAAGATGAATAGGCGCATGTGGAATCCCATGCAAATGAATATAATGCGCCATAGACCGGAAAGGCGCAATACCAGTACCGGTGCAGATAAGGAATAATTCCCTGTCTAACGCCTCCGGCAGTACGAAAATGCCCTGTGGTCCCCGCAGCAGTAATTCACTCCCTACTTTTATTTCATTAAACAGGTAAGTACTGCCCAGCCCACCTTCCAGAAGCACAATCACCAGCTCAAACACATTGCTGCCATCAGGATGAGAAGCAATAGAATAACTACGCCAGCGTTTGTTCTTTTTTTCGTGAATAGGCAGGTCCAGTGTTACGAATTGCCCCGGTTTAAAGTCAAACCGATCCATGTCCGGAACCTCTATCCAAAAGCGGCGGGTGTTGTGGGTTTCATCCACCAACTTTGTGACGATGCCTGTGTGCCATAGGTCCAGCATGGAATTTGAGTTTTGGTCTCACTGAATATACTGAAAATTTGGGATTTTGTTATTTGGATATCTCCTTATTTGATAATTGCCTGTCATGGCAGCTTTCTCAAACAATTTCATCTCCCCGGAAAAACTCCGGCCACAAATCCCTCCCATCTCCCAAATATCTTGATACCCAAATATCAAAATCGGTAAATGTTCTTTACCTTTGCTGTCTTCATGAATTTACAGGCAGTATTACAATTATTTCAACGTGATGCCCGCCTGCAGTCGCTGGTGAAGGGGATACAATCACCCACCCCACAATACTTTCAGCTTTCCTCCATTAGTGGGAGTGCAATAAACTTTGTGGCAGTTAGCACCTGGGCGCATGCAGATGCGAACCATCTCTTCATCTTAAACGATAGAGAGGAGGCCGCCTATTTCCATAACGATCTGGAACAACTCAGCCAGGCACTCGATATTTTCTATTTCCCGGACTCCTTCAAAAAAGCAGGTCAGTTTCACGAGATCAACAGCAGCCATAGTATGCTGCGGACAGAAGCCCTCATGAAATTTTCCGGCGACAACGTCCGTAAAAAAATACTGGTGACCTATCCGGAAGCACTCTGGGAGAAAGTTGCCGGCAACCAGGCATTCAGCGCCAACATGGTGCAGTTGAAAGTGGGCGATGTACTGAAAGTAGATCCCCTGCTCGAACAACTCATTACCTGGGGCTTTCATGCCACAGATTTTGTATACGAACCCGGTCAGTACGCCCAAAGAGGTGGTATCCTCGATATCTATTCCTTTGGCAACGAGAAGCCTTACCGCATTGAATTATTTGGAGAAGATATAGACTCTATACGCCTCTTTGATCCTGAGACGCAGCTGAGTGAGCGCAAACTCACCCAGGTAACCCTCATCGCCAACATGGACACCCATGGTACCAGCGCAGATCATGGCAAAACCCCGCTCACCGAATTTCTACCCGCCAACACCGTAGTATGGATGAAAGATCCCGCCTATGTGCAAGGTGTGATAGAACAAATGGAGCAACGCCTCGATGACTTCCTGCTCACCGGGCAGAAAGTAAAAGTGGATGAAGACGAAGAAATGGTGCTGAAAGAGGACGACTTTGTAAAAGCCGCGTCCCTCATGCAACAGCTGCTGAAAAAGTCCACCATCGTTTTTGGTAACAAAGACTGGCTACGCGAACAAGGACATTCCGCCGCGGCTATCGTTTTCGATACCCAGGAACAACCCGTCTTTAACCGGCAGTTCGACTTGCTGATCAAAGATCTCGGTAAACATAACAGTAATAAATATTCCCTTTTTATATTCTCAGACAATCCCCGTCAGCTGGAACGCTTACGGAGTATTTTTGAGGACCTGAAAGCAGATTTTGTTTTCTTTCCCATTCCCGTGGCCATCAGCAGCGGATTCATTGACCACTCGCTGAAACTGGCCTGCTATACTGATCACCAGATTTTCCAGCGCTTCCACAAATACAAGGTAAAACAAGCCTATAATAAGAATAAGGCGATTACCATGAAAACCTTAAGGGAGCTGCAATCGGGCGATTTTGTTACGCATATTGATCATGGCGTGGGCATGTATAGCGGTTTGCAAAAAATTGAGGTAGGGGGAAAAATGCAGGAAGCCATCCGTATTATTTACAAAAACAACGACCTGTTGTATGTAAATATCAACTCCCTGCACAAAATCAGTAAATACACCGGCAAAGAAGGCGTAGAACCTAAAGTAAATAAACTGGGTAGCGATGCCTGGGATAAGCTGAAGGAAAAAGCCAAAACGCAGGTAAAAGATATTGCGAAAGACCTGATACAGTTGTACGCTGTACGCAAAGCCCAGCAAGGATTTGCGCATACGCCAGACACTTATCTGCAAACTGAACTGGAAGCCTCTTTCATTTATGAGGATACACCAGATCAAAGCAAGGCCACCGCAGATGTGAAACGTGATATGGAATCACCGGCGCCAATGGACCGGCTGGTATGTGGTGATGTAGGCTTTGGTAAAACCGAAGTCGCCATCCGGGCCGCATTTAAATCTATTGTGGACGGTAAACAGGCCGCCGTACTGGTACCTACTACCATCCTGGCATTTCAGCATTATAAAACCTTTGCAGACCGCCTGAAAGATTTCCCCTGCACAGTGGACTATCTCAACAGGTTTAAATCTTCCAAAGAAAAAAAGGAAACACTCAAGCGCCTCGAAGAAGGAAAGATCGATATCATCATTGGCACACATGCCTTGCTGGGCAAGGAAGTGAAGTTCAAAGACCTTGGCGTATTGGTGGTAGATGAAGAACAAAAATTCGGTGTTTCTGCTAAAGAAAAACTGAAACAGATAAAACATAACGTAGACACCCTCACACTAACGGCAACGCCTATACCCCGTACGCTGCAGTTTTCGTTGATGGGTGCCCGTGACCTTTCTGTTATCAACACGCCACCGCCCAACAGGCAGGCCATTGAAACAGAAGTACAGGTATTTAACCAGGACCTGATCCGGGATGCTATTTACTACGAAGCAGAAAGAGGCGGACAGGTTTACTTTATCCACAACCGGGTAAAAGGACTGAAAGAAATGGCCGGACTCATTCAGGGCTTATGCCCCGATTTGTCTATCGCCACTGCACACGGACAACTCGAAGGACATCAGCTGGAAGAAGTGATCCTGGATTTCATTGACCGAAAATACGACGTGCTGGTTTGTACCAACATCGTGGAAAGTGGCGTGGATATTCCCAATGCTAATACCATCATCATTAATAACGCCCATCATTTTGGGTTGAGTGACCTGCATCAGCTACGTGGCCGTGTAGGACGCAGCAATAAAAAGGCATTCTGTTATCTGCTGGCGCCGCCTATCAGCACGCTGCCTTCCGATAGCCGTAAACGCCTGCAAACACTCGAACAACACAGTGAGCTGGGTAGTGGTTTCCAGATCGCCATGCGCGACCTGGATATCCGTGGCGCCGGCAACCTGTTGGGAGGTGAACAAAGCGGTTTCATGGCAGAAATTGGCTTCGACATGTACCAGAAAATTCTGGACGAAGCCATCCGCGAACTGAAACAAAATGAATTCCGCGACCTCTTTAAAGATCAGCTGGAAGAAAAGAAAGATTTCGTGAGTGACTGTACCATCGATACAGACATGGAAATATTGATTCCTGATACCTATATAGAGAGTATCCAGGAACGTTTGAACCTATACCAGGAATTGGATAATATCATGGAGGAAGGCAAGCTACAGGCGTTTGAGGCGGATATGGCCGATCGCTTCGGTCCACTCCCCGAGCCGGTAAAAGAACTGCTCACCATGATCCGTTGCCGCTGGATGGCCATACAACTCGGCTTCGAAAAAATGATGCTGAAAGAAGAAAACCTGCGTTGCTATTTCATTAATAACCCCGACTCTCCCTATTTTGAATCACCTACGTTCAATCATATATTAACGTATATACAAACCCGTACAAACAACGCCAAACTAAAACAAGTAGGCAAAAACTTTATGCTGGTGGCCTCCCGTATCCGTAATATGAATGACTTATACGACTTCCTCAAGGCAATGACCGATAGCCGAAAATAATTTCCCTGTAACATAATGCCCTTGTAAACGTTTCATTTCTAATATGAAATGTATAAACCTATTTCTGTAATTGTGTATTAACAAAATTTTATAAAACCCCATTTGTGGAATCACTTTCAAACGTAGCATCATGAGGGTGTAATTAAAAACGGAAACTAATTTTTTAAAAACAATAGAAAACATCGACACATGAAAAAGGTAATGTTATTAGCAGCAGGATTATTTTTGGCCTTCACCACTTTTGCTCAGGCAGATAAACAACCAGTAAAAAAGATTGAAGTAAACGGTTCCGCAGAAATGGAAATAACACCGGATGAAATTTATTTCAACATCTCTTTACGTGAATATGTAAAAGGTAAAACTAAAGTAGAGATCAGCACGCTGGAAAAACAATTGGAAAAAGCAGTAGCCGATGCAGGTATTCCCAAAGCAGATCTGACCGTTGAAAACGTGTATGGCAACAACTTTGAGATATTGCGCAAAAAGAAAGATCCACAGGAATTTATGGCGCGCAAACAGTACCGTCTTAAATTAACCAAATTGGATAAAATCAATATCATTCTGGGCGCAGTAGATGCAGAAGGAATTGAAAATACCAGGATTGCTTCTTACTCTTCCAGCAAAATGGAAGCTTACCGCAAAGAAGTAAAAATTAAAGCATTACTGGCAGCGAAAGAAAAAGCAGAATACATGCTGACGGCTATCGGTAATAAAGTGGATGGTGTAATTGAAATTCAGGAAATGAATACGGACAACTATTCCGATGTTCGTCCAATGATGATGGCTAACTATAAATCTGCAGGTGTTAGCGAAGATGCATCCTCAGATATTGATTTCAAAACTATTAAGGTTCGCGCAGAAGTAAGAGCAGTGTTTGCGATTAAATAAAGCCTAAAGCAGAAAGTAAAAGGGTAAAACAGGAAGCTATAAAAGCGAATGACCAGAGCAATGGATTTAACTCCGCTCTGGTCATTCGCTTTTATAGCTTTTTGCTTTCGGCTTTATGCCTTCTGCTTCTTAGAAGCTGTATCTCAGACCCAGCTGCATCTGATGACGGGATGCAAAGAAATCTTTTGAGTACGGAGTACCTGGATTGCTATAGGTATAAGTAGGATAGTTGTTAACCACTTTACCAGTAGGTGTCAGACCCACACTTGCAGAGGAGTTGAAGGTATTTGGTGAGAAGTAGGAAACACCCCAGTCTTTGTTCAGCAGATTAGTAACGTTCACGATGTCGTAAGTCAGCGTGAGGGTGTGTACTTTTTTACCAGCATTGAAGTTAAAGTCCTGGCTGAAGCGGAAGTCAGCCTGTGTATTCCATGGTGTACGTCCACCATTACGTTCTGTGAAATCACCTTTACGGCTGCTCAGGTATTTGTCGCTGTTTACATGATCCATGAAAGCAGTGGCCTGTTGAGCGGCAGATGGTCCACCAACTTTATCAGTAAAGAAGTTGGTAGCTTCAGCTACATCCTTTGGAATGTAAGCCAGGCTCACCTGTTGAGGAGTACCCTGTACAGTGGCGTTTACGAAACCGTAGCTGAATGGTAAACCGGAAGAAGTATTAAAGAAGGTAGAGAAGTTAGATACCCATTTACCTTTTGTGCCCCAATCCTGTTTGTAGCTAACGGTAGCTACTATACGATGACGGATATCAAAGTTAGAATAAGCCAGTCCCGGATTGTTAGGATTCAGTGCCTGGTTCAGCTGCCAGTTAGACTCCATGGAGTTACGGATACCATTGGTGATATCTTTCGCTTGTCCGTAAGTGTAGGCAGTCATGATGTTCAGACCAAATGGAAATACTTTGGAGATCTGAGCAGTGATGCTGTAACGGTAACCTTTGTCGGTATTAGACAGGAGGTAAGCGTTTGTATACAGCGAGTTGATTTTTTTACCAGAGAAAATTGGCTGCTGTTTGTTTACATCATAAGCATAGTAAGTAGGATTATCTACCAGGTTTACCTGTTGGAATTGCAGATCCTTTACTACTTTGGTATAAATACCTTCGATGCTGAATTTCCACTGGTCATGGGTAGTATAATCCAGTGCCAGGCTACTTCTCCATACCTGTGGCATTTTGAAGTTGTTGTCAATCATATCTACCTGAGTTGCACCTGCGGCGTTATTTACATCTACACCATTCTGTTTTGCGAAATCAGCGATACCGTTAGCAGAAGGTTTAGCTGCGGGCAGTGGCGTATTTACGAATGGTTTGCTGGATGCTTTATTATCGTATGCACCATAAGTAACACCATTATTATAGTAAGCGTAACCAATCCATGCAAAAGGAATACGACCGGTGAATAAACCGCTACCACCACGTAATACCAGGCTGTTATCACCTTTGATATCGTAGTTGAAACCTAAGCGTGGAGAGAACTGTACGTTATTCAGGAAGTCATTTTTGATGTTCTTCGGCTGCGTGTACGTATAGGTGGTACCGTAGTTAGGATCTTCTGGTGATTTGATAGTTTTATCGCTCAGTGGTTGTTTGTTAGGTATACCGGTATAGTCTAAACGGATACCTGGAGTGATTTTGAAGCGATCGGTAATTTGAATTTCATCCTGTCCGTATAAGCTCAGCAGGTTCACTTTGAACTGTGCAGGCGGGTTGGCCATGATGTAATCACGTGAGTTGTTGGTATAGTTGAAGTTACCACGTACACGGGAAGGATTGTTAGCCAGGAAAGCGCCAATGCTATCGTAATCCAGACGTCCATTCCAGGAGTTTACGAAACC
>NZ_DATCVJ010001054.1:0-2249 GCF_036566945.1 Chitinophaga sp.
ATAGCAGTGCATAATTCCAGGGGCCGTCGGGGCGTAAGTCCAGTGCCGGAAAGTTTGGATCAACTGATTTTTTTCCGCCAAGATTGGCGTAGGTAGCGGTATCGGTGTTTACTTTTTCCGGTACGGGATAAGCATATAATAAAGGGCCGCGTTCTACTGCCACGCCCCATTGTCCCCATGGGAGCAGTTGTGGCGTCATTGGAAACTGCAACAGGATGCGGTCGTTGTTCCGGAAGGTACGGCGTATGGTCACAAATGTGCCGGGCTTTAACTGACCGGTATAAGTCTGATCGTTGATGAGTATCGAGGCTGATTTGCACCAGCCCGGAATGCGGAAGGTGACAGGCATTTGCATGGGCTGCTGTAGGTTAAAAGTAAACAGCAGTTGATCGGCAAAAGGATACCGCGTATTTTCTGTGATGGTACATTTATTTCCCTGATAGGTAAACGTATTCACCGAAGGGCCGTAAAGCGCTGCCACCGGTGCACCCAGCGTATCCAGCATCCACATCCGGGCGGCGTAGTTGGGCATAAACCGGTGTACATTGCCGGCGCAGCATTCGGTTTCATGACAGGGCCAGTAAGCCATCCAGGTGGAGCCATGTGCAAATTTATTGTGATTGGAATTACCGGTAGCAATGACCTGGTTCACGCTGGAGAAATATTGCAGATTTTTAAAGTCCTTCGATACGGCGCCAGGTCCGGCATTGAAGATAGCCCGTTCCAGTTTATCTGCCCAACGACCATCGCCGGTGGTCATCAGCAGATAACCTGCTGTCCACGTATAGTCGGTGATATCGCAGGTTTCATGGCTTTGTAACGGATCTTTCCCGGCTAAAAATTCATTGGAGCTGGGAATCCCATCCGGCAACATATGATCCCGGTCCAGTTTATACATGGCGTTGATCGCAGCATTCAGGTATATTTTCTTGCCCGTATAACTATACAGGATGGCCGGTAGCTTGGCCATTTCCATATAGGTGACGCCATGCAGCACCAACGTGTCAGCAGAAGAAGCTGTGTGCAGGTTGAGTTCAAAACCACCTTTGTTATAGGCATTTTCTGCCAGCTGCAATAAACGTGGATCGTTGGTGTGGCCATAAGTCCATAGCATTCCTTCTATGTTGACGATGGCCCGTTTGGCATTTCCGATTTCTTCCGGGGTATAGCTCAGGTAATGTTTATGCAGTGCCTCGATGATGCGGATATCGCCGGTGGCGGCGTATTCGGCTTGTAGTACGCGGAAGTATACGGCCATGGGCCATTGACTGGTGAAGAGTTGTGGGCCGAGGCGACCATTGGGTTGCGGATGCGCCAATGTGTACCGGATGCCGGCACGGGCTTTATTAATTAAGGCACTATCATCCAGTAAATAACCTAAGCGCAGTAAGCCATCGCTGTAGTAAGCCGTTTGTTCATACCGCCACCAGTTGGCGCCATGTTGCTCTCCAATGCGGTCTATTGTGCCGGCCCATAATACGGAATTGAAAGGGTAGGAAAGTACTTCCGGATGCCCGGTAAGACCGCTGCGCTGCCGTAGCAGAAACTCTTTTAACCAACCCTGTGGCCGGATGGCCGTCATGCTTTGTTCCCGGAAAACATCAAATCGGGCAGGGGCTTGTTGCGCGGCAACAGGCGCTATAAAACAGGTGGCAGCGCAGAGGAGGAGGCATATCTTTTTCATGTACGATGTCTTACAACAATTTTTAGATCGATGTGATTGGTTTCAAACAGCAGCGGAATCGCTTCCATGCCCGGCACAAAATTGAAGCTGCGGCCGGCAGGTAGCTGTATGGGCACGTTGGCGGTAATCTCCACCACCGCATCCGTTTTATGTATTTCGAGTTGCTGCGGTGTAATCAGTTGTATTTGTTCCTCGTGGGTACTGATCACCGGTAAACTATACACTGCTTTTTCATGCGCAGCGGTACCGTGGATTTGCAAGGCATCATCCCCAAAGGTATACGTAACACTGCAGGCCGGAGAAGCGCTGGGCTGCTGGTTTTCATTGACCAGTAGCGAATGGGTATTAAAAACAATTTCCCCGGGTGTTTCCTGGTAGTCCACGGTTGCCCGCAGGTCATTGGTCTGGAGATACAGTTGCGCTGCGGTTGTTAATCTGAAACCGGGTGTAAAACAAATCGACTCCGATCCTTTATCCCGCTGCATATTAAACGCTTCCACCAGCTGGTATTTATTCATGCTGGCTACCAGCAGAGCGCCGGTATCGTTATGCCATAACATTGATA